>CAMYKJ010000046.1 GCA_947258945.1 uncultured Ectothiorhodospiraceae bacterium | reverse complement strand
CGGCCTGGGGGATTCAAAGTTAACCTTCAACGGATTGCCGTTAAAGTCTTTGCCATTCAGACCGGCAATCGCAGCGCGGGCCTCATGGCCTTCCATTTCGATAAAGCCGAAGCCCTTGCACTGACCGGAAAATACATCGGTAACAAGCCTGGTTGAACGCACAGTGCCGAATTCGGCAAACAGGTCCTGAAGATCTTTCTCGCTCGTGCTGGCGGGCAAATTGCCAATAAATAATTTTTTCATTTCTGTTCCCCTGTTGGTAAATGGAGATTACCGGTACCAGCGATGCTGCAAAAAAAGAACCCCGCATAAGCGGGGTTCTTCGTATTGGTGTGTACGATGAGGCCTTGTTCAGGAAACAACGTTACTTGCCTGAAGACCCTTCGGTCCTTTTTCCACCTCATAGGTGACAGACTGACCTTCGCTCAGGGTCTTGAAGCCGGCGCCCTGAATGGCGTTGAAGTGTACAAAGACATCATCGCCGCCATCATCCTGTGAAATAAAGCCGTAACCCTTGGATTCGTTAAACCACTTTACAGTACCTGTTGCCATATTAAATATCCTTAAATATTAAACAATTAGAGTGTTGCATACAGGTAATGAAATGATAAATTCAGGGGAGTTACACGGAGTGAACGGCCAAAACTGCCAATAACAATATCTGTAGCTGTGCTGATTATAAAAGAATTATTCCAGGAATACCAGATATATATTGTCTCTCATTGGCAGGTGCCCGGGGCCTCGTGGAGCAGGCCCGGCTGTTGACGGAAACTGAAAATTATTTTTGCCGGGCAGCCGGCTGTTGCGGGCGCCAGGGGCAGTATGGAAATGCAGTATGGTTGGTTACCGGCAGTCGTCCCGCAGGTACGGTCCCGGTCTCGGTTTTTCGTCAGGATAGCTACCGCTGTTTACAATTAGTGAATATCGGGATCGGGCGCTTGCTTGACCATGATCCGGTTTCGTCGATACCATGATTTCCGGAACCGGACATGGGATATATCAGAGGCTTGCTTATGAAACGGATAGCGACACTCACCCTGGTGACTGTAATGGGCGCGGCGCCCGTGCTGTCCGGCGACTACAGCAAGCATGTCGATAACAGCCGCGCCACTGCGCGCGAGTTCATGCAGACACTCAAGCAGGACCTGAAAAAAGGCATGCAGGAAGGCGGCCCGGTCAATGCCGTCAGCGTCTGCAATCTCGCAGCGCCCGGCATCGCCAGTACCTACAGTGTGCGCAAGGGCTGGGAGGTGGGTCGTACCAGCCTCAAGCCCAGGAACCCGGACAATGCACCGGATGCATGGGAGCGTGCCGTGCTCGAATCATTCGATGAACGCAATTGCGCCGGCGAGGACCCGGCAAAGCTCGAGTATTACGAAGTCGTCACGGCCGACGGCAAGCGCGAGTTGCGCTACATGAAGGCTATTCCGACACTGGGCCTGTGCCTTGCCTGCCACGGTGAGCACCTCGATTCCCAGGTCAGGACACGCATCGAAACACTCTACCCGCATGACCGGGCCGTGGGGTACCAGGCTGGCGACATACGCGGGGCATTCACCATTACACAGCCACTGGACCATGAATGAGAGTCACTAATGGTATCTGGTCTGCTGAATTGATGTGAAAGAACGCAAGGTCGACGTCGCTATCATAGGCTCCGGCAGTGCCGGCCTCTATGCCCTGGGGAAGGTGCGTCCCTCCGGCAAGTCATTTGTACTGATCAATGGCGGTGAACTGGGCACCACCTGCGCGCGTGTGGGTTGCATGCCCTCCAAGGCGGTGATCCAGGTTGCAGAGGATTTCTATCGCCGCAATGTGTTCAATCGCTACGGGATCGAGGGGCATGAAGATATGAACCTCACCATTCCGGAGGCCATGGAATACGTACAGGATCTGCGTGACATCTTCGTCGAGCGCGTGCTTTCCAAAAGTATCGACAAGCTGCCCGGGGAAAACTTCATCGAGGGCTATGCCCGGTTTATCGAGACCGGTCTGGTGGAAATCGATAACGGCGAGCGCATTCGCGCGGACCGCTTCATTATCGCTACCGGTTCGCGACCGCTGGTGCCGCGGGCCTGGGAGCCCTTCCGCGACCGGATTATCACAACCGACGAATTCTTCGAGCTGGAAGACCTGCCGCAGTCGATTGCAGTCATCGGACTCGGCGTGATTGGCCTGGAAATCGGCCAGTCCCTCAGCCGTCTGGGCCTCGAGGTCACCGGTATCGACCAGTTGCAGACCATCGGCGGCCTGAGTGATCCGGAGGTCGCCAGGACGGCCATCGAGGTCATCGGCAAGGAAATGCCCCTGTGGCTTGGGCATGCTGCAGAGGTGACCGAGGCCGACAACGGTATGCTCCAGGTGCAGGCCGGTGATCAGAGCGTCGAGGTCGAGCGCGTGTTTGCCAGTATGGGCCGCTCACCCAATCTCGATAAACTCGGTCTGGCAGACATCGGTGTCGAGCTTGACGCGCGCGGCATTCCGGTGTTCGACCCCGGCACCATGCGTATCGGTGACACGCCGATCTATATCGCCGGCGATGTCACCGGTGAGCGGCCGCTGCTGCACGAGGCCGGTGACGAGGGTCGCATAGCCGGGCATAACGCGATTGCCGAAGAGCCGATGGCCTTCCGGAGAAAAACGCCGCTGAGCATTACCTTCTGCGACCCCAACATCGTAGTGGTCGGCACACCTTTTGCCGACCTCGATGCAGCCAGCACCGCCATAGGGCAGATCCAGATGGGTCCGGTGGGTCGAGCCCTGATCATGGCCAAGAACCGTGGCCTGATACGTGTCTATGCTGACAGGGCCAGCGGCCGCGTGCTGGGCGCCGAGATGGCATGCCCGAAAGGTGAAAACCTCGGCCACCTGCTGGCCTGGTCTATACAGCAGCACATGACGGTCGGTGAGATATTGCAAATGCCGTTCTACCACCCGGTCATCGAAGAGGCGCTGCAGGCAGCACTCTACGATCTGTATGGTCAGGTCGACACAAAGAATGACACGCCGATTACCGAGCTGGTGCCCGTGTGATCTGTTGCATACGCCTTGACTGATCTGGTATTGCCACGCCGCCGTGTCATTTGACATGCGACTCTATGCAGTTACATTGGTGATGAGCTGACCATATTTTTGACACGCTCTGCATCCTGCTCGGAAATATCGATGATGTAGAAACCGGTCCAGTAATTCGCGTCATCGCTGCTGGACTGTGTCCAGAGACTTTCTACGCCGATACTGATATCCGGTATGCTGCCGGAACTGCTGTCGAATACCAGCGACAGTTGCATGATGCTGTTGTCGGCAATGGGCTCGTTGCCCATGATCATGATGCCTTCCTCGCTGATATTCACGAGTTGCCCGATATCACGTCCCGTCGGTATGTCGATAATGCGAACCACGGCGGTGACGTCAAACCGTTCGGTTTTGCGCATCTCCTTTACGGATTTATCGTTCGCATGCATAAGCGTACTCCTGCAGTCGTTACTCGTCAGATAACATCCGATCGCCTGTGAGTATGTGACGAATGGCGATCAGTGCCCGTTTCAGGAACGGCATCCTTGTTTCTTCGATGATTCTTGCCCTGCCGTCAGCGATGAGGGCGGCCAGTTCGTTCTGTTTCCAGACAGTGGATTTGACGCCCATGCTGTCGACGAACATGTAATTCCCGGACATTTGCGAGTACCAGGACAGCTTGACCCTGACCGGATGGGCTTTTCTGCTTTCCTGGATGAAGAACCAGGTGCCGAAGGCAACTGCCTTCAGCTTGTCGAGTCCGGCCTGCACCTCGGGTGCGAGAGGCTCTTCCTCCGGCTCGGCGACACTGTCGCTGACCTCGGCATCGTCAGCATCCGGGACCTGCGTTACCGCTTCCTCGGCTTCGATGGCGGCGAGTTGTTCGTCAGCCGGCTGGCGCAACGCCTCTTCCTGCAGTGCGCTAACCTGCTGCAGGTGCACTTCACTGTCACTTGAGCCATAGGTCTCGAGATCGGCAAATGCCTGTTCAATACGGGTACGCAGCACCGGCAGCTTGACCAGCAGTTCCGCCTGGCTTTCTTCGCTAAAGCGTGGCTCCACACTCCAGATGATGTCCTCGATGGTCTGGATGGCGAGTCGCCAGCTGGCGCTGTTCTCTCCATCCGGCTCCCTGAGATAGATGAACATCAGCTTGTCCAGCCAGACATCTCCCAGCAGTTTCCTGATCGCCGAGGGTACATTGTGCCCGGATACGCATGCCTCGATCGCATCCGCCGCCTGGTTGCGGGCCAAACCGAGTTTTTCCTTGCCTGCCGCCGCCTGCCTGGTGCGTTCCTCGATGGCGGATGCCCTGTCGATCAACTCGTTCAGGCTTCTGTTGAAGGATCCCAGAAGTTCGGAAAACAACTCGATGTTGTTGACGAATTCATTGATGACGCGCTGTACGGTATTGCGCAGGGTCGGGAAGATGCCGCGATCCAGGTCGTCTTCGAATACCCAGCGGGCGCCCGCGTTGGCCAGGGTATTCAGGAGTTCATGTGCCGGGTGGGTGTTATCGGAAAAAAACCGCTTGTCGATGATCGCGACTTTGAGATAAGGGGTATGTAATCGGCTGAGCTCGGCCTTGGCGACGTTTGGCAGGTCCTCGTCCTTCAGCATGTGTTCGAAAATCATGCCGACGAGGTCGATCACCTGTGTATCAGCCGCGGGCATACGTCGGCGGTCAATACCCGTAAACAGTTGCTTGCGCTCCGCCGACAGGCGCTGAGCCATCGTGGAGATGATGCCCTGGTGTTCCTGCGTGCCCGGCTGGATCGACGCGACCTGTTCGGCCGTGATGCCCTCGACCGGTGCCGCATGCTGGACCTTGTCGATGGCTGTCACGATTTCTGTTTGCGGCAAGGGATTGCTGACGGCCGGGCTGTTTTGGCCGCTGCCGGCAGCACCGGCCCCGCTGCCACGGCTGTCGCGCCGGGCCAGCAGGCTCATGATATTGCCGAACACTTCGTCGCCCAGGCTTTGCGGGCCGGCATCGGGCTGTCCTGCAGGCGCGTTTGCTGCCGCTTGTTGCGGGTCATTTTGTGCTGGCTTCGCGGTATCTGCACCGGCCTTTTGCATTTTCCCGGTGATCGGATTCTTGCGCACCTCGTATTTCAGGTTCGGCAGGAGTCCGGCCTTCAGCAGGCGTTCGTTGTATTTATGGTAAAGCGGGGCCAGCTTGCTGAGGACGAATTTGTCGAACAGCATGTATACGATGAGCTTGGTTTCGTGTTCCAGCAGCAATTCCCTGGCGGCGTCATTAAATGCCATGGCAAGGCAGTGTGGACCCGCGGGTATATCCTCGTATTCGATCTTTCTGCCGTTATTCAGCACCGCGAGGCGCTGGCGCAGTGCATAAAGCTCCTGTGATGCCCCGTTAGTGGCGCTGGACGTCATGTTCTTGATAGCCACTTCGATGTCTGTATCTTCTTTGCTCAGCAGGGACAGCGGGCTTTCGTCACTCCGGGCGGAATGCGGCTCCTGCAGCTGTGAATTGCCTAATTGTGCAAAGCTGCTGCCGATTTCGCGCTGGAACACTTCTTCCACCTGCGAGCGGTTTTTCTGAATGACGGTCAGTGCTTCCATGAACTGGATCTGCGAGGCGGAGGACTGTGCCTTTTCTGCAAACTCGAGAAATGCGAGATTGCTGTTCTCGAACATTTTTTGCAGGTGCGGGCTCAAATAAGACCGCACCAGTTTGTGACACTCATCGAGAATAGAGGTGGTCCAAGCCTGTGAGTTTGGTGTCGCCTGCATGTGGTTACCTTTGCCGGTCTGTCAGTTCACCCGTGGGTGTGATTAATGCAGGCACCCGGTGTTTTCCGGGCTGTGCTGCATCACAACGAATTGTCGGCTGTTCAGATAATTCCTTGATGGAATGGCGCAATGCCGGGCCGACGTTCATGGCGGGGTGGTGGCGGGAACTTGTGTAGAACTCGTGTGTAGAACTCGAGGAATATACAGTAAGCGCATGTATTTTATGTAATAAAAAAGATGCTCGAGTGGCGCGATGGTGGGCGACAGTGACGGTGTACCCGGCTTGCGGGTGTCAATCGCGTAGTTACGGGCCCGGGCAACCGTTCCCGGCGTACCTTGTGTTGCTTGTCGCCCTCATGGCGAGGCGTAATCCGCGACCGCTGTCATACCGTTGCCGGTATCGGCACGGGCGGCCGGTTTCACTCATCATCGCTGTCCGGGGCAGGGCGGGTAACGACAGCGAATACATGTCTGTATGTGCCGGGCTTGCGCTTTTCCCGTGAATAAAATTCCTCTACTCTTCGTACGAATGCAGACAGCATGCCTGTTGCCGCAACCAGGTCGTGACTGTAACGGCCGTTCAGGTCATGCGCCGCGTGGGGTCCGGAGTGAAAACGAACCGCCTGGGTAGGGACATTCTCGAAAACCCGTTGCTCAACAAGGGCACGGCATTCACAATGCAGGAGCGCAGAAAATACGGTCTGCTTGGCCTGCTGCCCCCGCATGTCGAATCGCTTGAGCAGCAGGTCCGGCGTGCATACGAGGCGTTCCTGGTAAAACCGGATGACCTGGAACGGCATATCTACCTGAGAAATCTGCAGGACACCAATGAAACACTTTTCTACCGGCTGATAGACGAACACCTGACCGAGATGATGCCGATCATCTATACACCGGTCGTGGGTGCTGCCTGCCAGCAGTTCAGTGAAATCTACCGTCGTCCCCGCGGCCTCTTTATCCCCTACCCGGAGCGGGATCATATCGATGAAATGCTGGGCAACGCCATGATGGATGATGTGCGCATCATCGTGGTAACCGATGGCGAAAGAATTCTCGGCCTGGGCGACCAGGGCGCCGGCGGGATGGGTATCGCGATCGGCAAGCTTTCGCTGTACACGGCCTGCGGCGGCATCGATCCGTCCTGCACCTTGCCGGTACTGCTCGATGCCGGCACCAATAACGAGGATGCTTTGCAGGACCCCCTGTACATCGGCTGGCGGAACACGCGTATAGAAGGACACGCGTTCGATGAGTTTGTCGATCTTTTCGTGCAGGCGGTCAGACGCCGCTGGCCGAATGTCCTGCTGCAGTTCGAGGATTTCGCAAAAACTACAGCCAGTCCGCTGCTCGAGCGCTATCGGGACCAGCTCTGTACGTTCAACGATGACATCCAGGGCACGGCAGCCGTTGTAGCCGGTACACTGTTCTCGGCCCTGAAGCAAACCGGTGTGCGGCTCGGCTCGCAGAATATCCTGTTCGTCGGTGCAGGTTCGGCAGCCTGCGGTATCGCCGAGCAACTGGTTGCGACGATGATGGAAAACGGCATGCACGAAGACGAGGCACGCGGGCGTATTTTCATGTCGGGTCGCAGGGGGCTGCTGCATGACCGCAGGGAGGGACTGTTGCCGTTCCAGCGCAGGCACGCTAAGCCACATGACCGGGTGCGCGACTGGGCGGACCCCGATAGCGGTGAAATTACGCTGATGAGTGTGGTCCGGCATGCACGACCGACAGTGCTGATGGGTGTCTCTGGACACCCCGGTCTGTTTACCCGCGAACTGGTCACGGAAGTGGCGGGCTACTGCGAACGACCTGTCATTTTCCCGTTATCCAATCCAACCTCGCGTGCCGAGGCAACGCCGGCAGACTTGCTGCAGTGGACCGGCGGACGTGCGCTGGTCGCCACCGGTAGCCCGTTTCCGCCGGTTGAGCTTGACGGGGTCAGCTACCCGATTTCGCAAAGCAACAACAGCTATATATTTCCGGGACTTGGCCTGGGTGTCCTGGCATCGGGAGCGCGGCGGATTTCGGACGGAATGTTGATGGCGGCATCGGTCGCGCTGGGCGACTATCCGCGCCGTTCAAGCTGTGCGGTGGAACCCCTGTTACCATCGCTGGATGAAATCAGACCGGTCAGCAGATATATTGCACGGGCAGTGGCATTGCAGGCCCAGCGTGAAGGTCTTGCGGATGATATGCCGGCAACAGTGCTGGACGAACAGATTCTTTCGCATAGCTGGCGACCGGTATACGGCGAACTGGAATGAGCAGGATTATCATGGGACCCGGCAATACATGGCAAAATTTTTCGAAGGCAGGCACAGCCCGGCTCCGGCATCAACAGTGCGTGCATGCCGCGGTAAAAACAGGGCACGCGAGGGAACGGTATCATGAACGTCGTTGACACTGACTACCGGTTTTATCCCGCTGACAACAAGGCCGACGATTTTTACCGCGAGGTCGTCAACGGACTCAGCCGTTTCCCGCGTCGCATACCACCGAAATATTTCTACGACGAGAAGGGCGCTGCCCTGTTTGAAAGCATCTGCGAGCAACCCGAGTACTACCCGACAGCCACGGAGTTTGCCATCCTCAGGGAGTATGCAGACGAGATTGCCACACACACCGGCACAGGACAGGTGCTGATCGAGCCGGGCTGCGGCAGTTGCGAAAAGGTCCGGACCCTGCTGGATGCCGTGCGTCCGCTTGCCTATGTACCGGTTGATATCTCCTGCGAACAACTGCAGTCCGCCGCCTCGGAAATCGCGGAAGACTATGCCTGGCTGGATGTACATGCAGTCTGTACTGACATAACCGGGACCCTGGAATTGCCCGGGATCTTCGGCAAGGAAGATCGCCTGGTCTTTTATCCCGGCTCGAGTATCGGCAACTTCGAACCGGAGGATGCGGTCAGGTTTCTGGCCGGACTGGCACAGACCGCGGGCGCAGGCGGCAGGCTGCTGATCGGTATTGATCTGGAAAAGGATCATCAGATTCTCAATGCTGCCTACAACGATGCAAACGGCGTGACGGCGGAATTCAATCTGAATCTGTTACAGCGTATCAACCGTGAGCTGGACGCGAACTTCGATATCGATGCATTCGATCATCATGCGTTCTACAACAGTGTCGCCGGACGCATTGAAATGCACCTGATCAGTACGCGCAGGCAGACCGTCGATATCGACGGGCATAGCTTCGAGTTTTCCGCGGGTGACTCGATACACACCGAGAACTCCTACAAGTACAGCATTGAGTCCTTCAGAACCCTGGCTGCCGATGCCGGCTATAAAACGGTGGACTGCTGGACGGATCCCGGCCACCTGTTCGGCCTGTATTTGCTGGAAGTGACGACGGCCTGAAAAGCACCCGGAATTGCGCGCAATAAAAAGGCCCGCCGAAGCGGGCCCTGGTGTGCATTGCGGGACAGTCCTCAGGTCACCGGCGTCAGCATGATCTCGACACGACGGTTCTGTGCGCGCCCGCCAGGCGTGTCATTATCGGCAATGGGTTGTGTTTCACCCATTCCCTGGGTGTAAATACGCTGCGCCAGTACACCTTGCGATTTGAAATAACTGGATACACTGTTTGCGCGCGCAACCGACAGCTGCATGTTATAGCTATCGGCCCCGGTGCTGTCGGTATGGCCGGTGACGTCGACGTAGGTCTTCTCGAACTCGTTGAGGACCAGCGCAACCGAGCTGAGTACCTCATAGAAATCCCCCGAGATGTTGCTCGAGTCGGTTGCAAACGTGGTTGCGCGTCACGCTGACGCCGCTGTTCTGCAGCTTTGCGCGCAGCTTGTTTTCCTGCTGGTCCATGTAGTAACCCACGGCACCGCCGGCGAGTGCGCCAATACCGGCACCGATCAAGGCACTCTTGCGGCTACCACCGGTAATGGCACCGGCAGCTGCGCCGGCCAGAGCGCCCAGTCCGGCACCCTTGGCTGTCTTGCTTGACTGCTGTTCGCCGGTGTAGGGATTGGTCGTGCAGCCGGCCAGGCCGAGTGAGCATGCCAGGGTGGCGATGGCCATTGTCCTGATACCGGTTCTGGTCCAGCTGGGGGTTTTGACTGCAGGTCTGTTGCTCATGAGTGCTCCTGTTGGTGCCTGATTGGCTGTATGTAGAAAATGTAGACAGAATTATCCCTGATGTTGTTCAAAATACCAGTATTCACGTCACGTTGAATCGGCACCGTTGATGCGTACCTTAATATCAGCTCGCGGTCACGCGTAGTGCTAATTAACGGTTTGATTTATAGAATATTATGAGCATTTCTTCAGAAACACGGCCGCGTGTCGTGCGTGACCGATTGTGACCGGCGTGGTTTGATGGGCAGGACCGGTACACTCGAGGGCAGTCCGGTTACCGTAAACAGGCAAATGCCCGGACCGCGCGGTGGCAGCTCAGCTGATACCGGCTAGATACTCGCGAGCATGCTCAGTTCGTGGTAGATCAGCAGCGAGTAAACGGGGACCAGCGCATACAGGATGTACCGAACGGCGAGGAACTTGTAGATGCGAAAGTTGAAGTGCATGACCAGGACAACCAGTGCGACGCCGGTAACGGCCATTTTCACGGCCGCAAACAGCTGAATATCGTGCTGGATGAGCCAGTCCATCAGGGTGTTCAATTCAACAGCGCCCGCGCTGATCAGTACCGTTGTCAGAAATGCGTCGGCAAAGCAAAGCAGGATGATGCTGACGGTCGCGACCAGGGGCAGGTGGCCATACCAGTCGACATAGCTGTCCAGGTGGTCGCCATCACGTCGAGAGACTCGGCGCCGGTTCTTGAACAGGGTGCCCTGGATAGTGGACAGGGAGGTGCTTCTTCGGTCAGTCAGGCGCTGCTCGGTCATGTCGCCGCCGGGTTGTTGCTTGATGTGCAAGATGCTGACTTCCTGTGATCTGTCATGCTGCTAATACTTAATGCAAGTTATGCGCCGTAAATTCTATATTATTGTATTTGTTGCATTTATTATGTAACGCCTGCTCCGGGTAGTGTGCCCGTCGATGCCAGAATGTAAAATATCCCGACACATATCTCCACGCGTTCTAAATCCAGCATAATATATTTTAATGATAAGACCAAATCACCTGCGCGGTGGGTGGTGTAACAGTATCTGACAGCTGCGGGAGTCCATGGCACCGCAACCTCTGTGTCGCCTGACGAAATGTGACTTAACGTAAACACGTCAACTGCCATCTTGACGCGAACGAACTATTATGATTGTTGAGGTTGTGATAGTTTGTGTAACTAGAAAATAATTCGTGCAATAATAAGAGTCTGACGGAATATTGACAGGACGAGAAGGCGCGAAGGGTTTTCTTTATTCTAAGTGATTTTCATTATCAAGATTAAAAAATACTGAATATTTACAATCACACACGGAGGAGATACTGAAAATGGCCGACCTGTTTTCAACAGAATGGATGAACAGCTTCATGGAGCAGTGGAATGCCGAGCCGGAATTGTCGGATGCACTGAGTAAAATAAATTTCAATTCAACAATTGCCTATGGCTTCGATGGCGAGGACGCCCCGCGCGGTGTGATCACGATCGAGAATGGCAAGGCCACGTCTGCAGGTCCCTATACCGGAAGCGAAGAGCTCAGCTGGGACCTCCGCGCGACATTCGATAACTGGAACAAGTGGATGGTCAAGCCGCCGGGCATGATGGGGCTTGGTATGGCCTACACCTCGCGCAAGCTGAAATTCAACGTCGGTGACTATGGCGCGATGATCAAGGACCCGCGTATGGCAGGTCCGTTTATCAAGAGTTTCTCAGTGATGGGGCGTGCGTGATTTTTTACGGCACATTTCTTGCCTCAGGTAAAGTTAGATAAAAAGGATTGTTTGACACGAAGCGCCAGGGATCGGCGCAGTCAGTCCGGCCATGCTGCTAGGGCAGGCCGGTACAGCTGATGGTTGCATGAGTATCAGCTGTATGTGTTTTGCATGCAGTAAAGAGGATTAACGATGTTAATCAGAAAAATAGCCTTCGCAGGCGTTGTGACAGTAGTTCTTGGTGGCGCTCCCGTCTGGTCTCAGGATGGTGATCAATCTTCTCTCCGTACAGTTCCCAGTATTGCAGTGCCTGCCACGGTATCGCTGGGCGGTACGGTGGTGCCGTTCAAGGATGTCACCTTTGCTGCACAGATCCCGGGTCGGGTCGAAAGCATCGCCGGCGAGGAAGGCGAGTTTTTTGAAGAAGGCGCCGAGTTGATTGCCATTAATATCGACAACCTGCTGGCCAAGCGTCGTGCCGCATGGGCCAATTTTGCCAATGCGGAGGCTGCGCTGCGCAACGCCGGTGTGCAGTATTCCAGGGAAATCATATCGCCGTACGGTGGCGAGACCAATGACATGATGGGTGGCATGAGTTCGATCATGCGCAACTTCACCAATCCCATGCAGAGTTTTGGCGGTGGTGGTTCGCCGGGCATGGATCGTTACGCCCAGCGGTATCAGCATGGC
>CAMYKJ010000045.1 GCA_947258945.1 uncultured Ectothiorhodospiraceae bacterium | reverse complement strand
ACTCCACTATGAACCGGAAACCTCCGAGGCGCTTGGCTTCGGTTTCCGCTGCGGTTTTCTCGGCATGCTGCACATGGAGATCGTGCAGGAACGGCTCGAGCGGGAATATGATCTCGATCTGATAACGACTGCGCCAACGGTGATTTACGAGGTCATGACCACGGACGGCGAGCTGCTGAAGATAGATAATCCGGCAAGCCTGCCGGCGGTCAACAAGATCGATGAGATTCGCGAGCCGATTATCCTCGCCAGCATCCTCGTCCCGCAGGAATACGTCGGCAGCGTGATCAGCCTGTGCGTCGACAAGCGCGGGATGCAGAAGGACATGCTGTATCTCGGCAACCAGGTCTCACTGAATTACGAGCTGCCGCTGAGTGAAGTGGTGCTGGATTTCTTCGACCGGCTCAAATCGGTCAGTCGCGGCTATGCTTCGTTTGACTACCATTTCGTCCGTTTCCAGGCGGCCCCCCTGGTGAAGCTGGATATACTGATCAACGGGGAGCGGGTGGACGCCCTGTCGCTGATCGTCCACCGGGATGCAGCACAGTCGCGCGGACGGCTGCTGGCCTCGAAAATGAAGGAGCTTATTCCGCGACAGATGTATGATGTCGCCATCCAGTCGGCAATCGGTTCGCACGTCATTGCGCGCACGAATGTGAAGGCGTTACGCAAGAATGTTACCGCCAAGTGCTATGGTGGTGACGTGTCGCGCAAGCGCAAGCTGCTCGAGAAGCAGAAGGCCGGCAAAAAACGCATGAAACAGTTCGGCAAGGTCGAAATACCCCAGGCCGCATTCCTGGCAGTATTGCGCGTTGACAGTGAATGAGTGCTCACGGCGAATACGGCAATAATGGGTACCTGGCAGATTTCTGGAACATGAGGAAAGAATGAATATCGATTTTCCGACAATTCTGGTTGGTGCAACCCTGTTCACGGGCGTGGCCTGGGCGGTGGATGCCATGTTGTTCGCACCCCGCCGGCGCCGGCGCGCCGAGGAGCTGGTAGCAAAGGGAGAGGCCGGGGATTCAGACAAGGTCGCACTGGCGCTGAAGGAATCCACCCTGGTCGAATACAGCAAGTCGTTTTTCCCGGTCATACTGGCCGTGCTGTTGTTGCGTTCGTTCCTGGTCGAGCCGTTCAGGATCCCGTCCGGTTCCATGATGCCGACCCTGCTGGTCGGCGACTTCATTCTCGTCAACAAATTTTCCTACGGTATCCGGCTGCCGGTGCTGGATACCAAGATCATCGAGATCGGCGAGCCGTCGCGCGGCGACGTGGTCGTGTTCCGTTACCCGAAAGATCCCACGGTTGATTACATCAAGCGCGTTGTCGGGCTGCCTGGCGACCGGATCGGCTATTTCAACAAGGTCGTCTATATCAACGGGGAGGCGATCGGCCAGGTCCCGGCGGGCGTCTATGTGGGCAAGGGGTCGGGGGTTTCCATGTCGGGTGCCAGCAAGCGCAGTGAGCAGCTTGACGGTGTCCGGCATGATATTCTCGTCATGACGAGGACGCCCGGCCTGGAAGGTGAATTCGTAGTGCCCGACGGCGAGTATTTCGTCATGGGAGACAATCGTGACAACAGCAACGACAGTCGTTTCTGGGGTGCAGTACCGGAGGCCAATCTTGTCGGCAAGGCGTTCCGTATATGGATGAACTGGGACACTGCAAACGGCGGTGTCGATTTCGGCCGGATTGGCATGAAAATCTTGTAAATCAATCTTGGGGAAACAGGAGATAACAGATGCATTCAAGAACTCACCAGCGCGGTATGACGGCTATCGGGTGGCTGCTTGTCCTGGTAATAATCGGTTTTTTCGTGCTGCTGGCGTTACGGATGGTGCCGGCCTATCTGGATTACTACAAGGTCGTTTCGACGCTGGAGGGCCTCGAGGCGGAATCGGGTTTCAGTTCGCCCCGCGAAATCAGGAAGCTGCTGGAGCGTCGTTTTGATATCAGTTTCATTGATACGATCACGCCGGCTGATGTGATCATCAAACCGGTCGGTAGCACTTTCACTGTGACTGCCGCCTATGAACATACCGAGCACGTCTTTGGCAATGTCTATGTCGTCATGGACTTCGAGAAACAGATAACGGTGAAAAAATATTGATACAGAGAACGGCCCGGCTCGAAGTGGAACTGGGTTACACGTTTTCCGAACCGGAACTGCTGCACAGGGCGCTGACGCATCGCAGTGCCGGCAACAATAACAATGAACGGCTCGAATTTCTGGGCGATGCCGTTCTTGGCTGCGTCATTGCCGACGAGCTGTTTCACAATTTTCCGCATGTAGCGGAAGGGCGGCTGAGCCGTCTGCGCTCCAGCCTGGTGCGCCGGGAAACGCTGGCCGAGATCGGCAAACAGCTGGGTATCGGCGATTTCCTGCAACTCGGGCCAGGAGAACGCAAGAGCGGTGGCCATCGACGGGAGTCCATTCTCTCGGACGCCCTCGAAGCCATCTTCGGCGCCATCTACCTCGACAGCGACTTTACGCAGTCCCGCCAGTGCATCCTGCGTCTCTATGCGGACAAGCTGGCCGGCCTGTCCGACGAGATGGTGCTGAAGGATGCCAAGACACGACTGCAGGAATATCTCCAGGCGCGTCATCTCGAGTTGCCGGACTACACGCTGCTGGACATTAGCGGGAAGGCGCACGCCCGGTATTTCGAGGTGGTCTGTTCAGTCGAGGGGCATGAACCATGCCGCGGCGAGGGCGCCAGCCGGCGGCACGCCGAGCAGGAAGCCGCCAGTAAAATGCTCCGGCAACTCGAGGCCGGTTGAACCCGTGCCGGAAGAATTCCGCTGTGGCTACATTGCCCTCGTTGGCCGCCCGAATACGGGCAAGTCGACGCTGCTGAACCGCATACTCGGGCAGAAAATCAGCATCACTTCCAGGCGCCCGCAGACGACGCGCCACCGTGTGCTGGGCATAAAGACGCATGAAACGGCACAGCTGATCTACGTGGATACGCCGGGTATGCACGTGTTCAGCGGGCGGGCCATGAACCGGCACATGAACCGGACTGCCAGCAGTGTTCTGATGGACGTCGATGTCGTCGTCTTCCTGGTAGACGGCCTGGACTGGACTGCGGATGACGACCTGGTCCTGAAGAAACTGGCTGCGGTGAAATGCCCGGTGATCCTGGCCGTGAACAAGGTGGACCTGCTGAAAAGCCGGGCAGTGCTGTTGCCGGGTCTGCAGGCGCTGTCCGGCAAACGCGAGTTTGCGGAGATTATTCCGATCTCGGCCGCGCGCGGCGACAATGTCCCGGAGCTGGAGGCCTGTATCGAGTCGCTGTTGCCGGTCTCGGCCCCCTATTTCCCGGAAGACCAGATCACCGACCGGTCGGAGCGCTTTCTGGTCGCCGAACTGGTCCGCGAGAAACTGTTTCGAAAGCTCACGCGGGAATTGCCCTACGGGTTGACCGTCGAAATCGAGTCATTCGTGCGCGAACCCGGCATTGTCCATATCCATGCATTGATCTGGGTGGAACGCGCCAGCCAGAAGTCGATCGTCATCGGCAGGCAGGGGCGGCTGCTCAAGGAGGTCGGGCAACAGGCGCGCCGGGATATCGAGGCGATGCTTGGCAGCAAGGTGAACCTGAAGTTGTGGGTCAAGGTGAAAGCGGGCTGGGCGGACGACGAGCGGGCACTGCGCAGCCTTGGTTACACCGACACTGAATAGGCCGGTCCGTCACCCGCCGGGGCACGTCGAGTCCTTTTCCGGTAAAGTGATGAATATGAATCAGGTTCCTGGAGGGCTGAACATCGATGGGCGCAGTTGAACGCGTGTCGCTGGAACCCGCCTGGGTGCTGCACCGTTATCCGTACCGGGACTCGAGTCTGCTGGTCGAGGTATTCAGTCCTGCATACGGGCGCGTGGGACTGGTCGCGCGGGGTGCGCGTTCGCCGAAATCGCGCCGCTACGGCGAGTTGCAACTGCTCCGGCCCCTGCTGCTGTCCTGGACCCTGCGCGGCGACCTCGGCACCCTGACCGGTGCCGAGGCCCGTGCGCTGCCGGTCACCGGAGACGGCCGCAAGGTGCTGTGTGTGAGCTACCTGAACGAACTGTTGCTGCGCCTGCTGACGCGACATGATCCGCACCCGGCGCTGTTCTCTGCCTATGAGCGGGCTATCGAGGGCCTCGACGGAGCGGCGGAGGAGCAGGCACTGCGCTATTTCGAGAAGCACCTGCTGCAGGAACTGGGCTATGGCCTGCTGCTGGACCGCGAGTTCGATTCCGGTGCGGCCGTCGATGCGTCCGCCGTATACGAATACCGGCTTGAACAGGGCCCTGTGCGCTGCCGGCAGCCCGGTGGCGAGGGCATCTACCTGCAGGGTGCCAGCCTGCTGGCCCTGGCGGACGAGTGCCTTGACGGGCGCCGGGCATGCCGCGAGGCTCGCCGGCTGACGCGCGCTGCACTGTCGCTTTATCTGGGTGCACGTCCCCTGAAAACGCGCGCGGTGCTGAAGCAACTGGCGTCGATGACCCCCATGCGACGTTCGCCGGCGGATGCCACTCGCGAGACCGGCATGGAAACGGGTGGATAAATGTTACTCGGTGTGAATATCGACCATGTTGCAACCCTGAGACAGGCGCGCGGGACGCGTTATCCCGATCCCGTGCAGGCGGCCATCGAAGCGGAACAGGCCGGTGCGGACAGCGTCACGCTGCACCTGCGCGAAGACCGCCGGCACATCCAGGAACGCGACGTCATCCTGTTGAAGGATATCCTGCAGACGCGCATGAATCTCGAAATGGCGGTGACGGAAGAGATGCTTGCCTTTGCCGAGCAGACCGGTCCGCAGGACTGTTGCCTGGTACCGGAGCGACGCGAGGAGCTCACCACGGAAGGCGGGCTGGATGTGGCCGGTCAGCGGTCCCGGATACAGGATGCCTGTGACCGTCTTGCCCGGGCCGGGGTGCGTGTGTCGCTGTTTATCGATGCAGACCCGCAGCAAGTGGCGGCGTCAGCCGAGTGTGGCGCGCCCTGTATCGAGATCCATACCGGGCACTTTGCCGACGCGGCGACCCCTGCGGCGCAGGCGGACGAACTGGCGCGTATTGTCGAGGCGGTCCGGCTGGGTGTGGCGGCAGGCCTCAGGGTGCATGCCGGACACGGACTCAATTATCACAATGTAGGCGCAATCGCCACGATCCCGAATATCCTGGAGCTGAACATCGGCCATGCGATTATTGCGCGGGCCCTGTCTACCGGACTGGCCGATGCGGTCCGCGAAATGAAGCGGCTGATGCTGCTGGCACGTCACGGCCCGCGATAACCGCAGCTGCCCAGCGTGCTGTCAATTACCCTGATGGCATGCCAGAAGTGGCGATCGATGGTTTGTGGGCCCTGCGTCTTCAGGGCCAGTTGCAATTCGCGCAGTCCGTCCTCCAGTTCGGGTGCATCACAGTAGGCGGCGGCACCCAGTACCTGGTGTACACAGTTACGCAGGCGACCGTGATTGCCCGCCGCATAGGCCTCGTGCATGACATGACGCTGGGCCGGCAGTTCGATCAGCAACTGCGCGAACACTTCCCGGGAGAACTTGCGGCTGATTGCGTCCAGCTGCTGCTCATCTGCATGCCTGACAGGTGCGCCGGTCAGGGTCTGCGAGTCCCCGGCTCGTATACCGGGGCGCCAGTCAAGCATTTCCCGGATGCGCTTGCCGAGCCTGTTTAACATCCTTCCACCTCCAGCTCCCGGGCTTCAGTGTGATGAATACAACGGCAACGGTACTACTCGTCGCTGAAGGCGGCACGTTCATCCCGAATGTGGCGTCCGCCGCTCACCAGCCAGTCACCGTCTGCCTTGACCAGTTCGATCTCGATCCTGTGGACGTCCATGAACTGACCCTCACCGCCGTGCGTGGCGCCCAGGGCCGTACCCGTAATGTTGACCGTGGCGCGATCTCCATCGATCTGTACGTCTGGCGCCAGCAGACTGTGGTCAGGTCATAGCGCGTTTGTGCGCTGAACAGGGTGCCGAGCTGTTTTGCCCTGCCGAGCCGGGTGAGCGGATTCTCCTGGTCCCGGACCTCGGCCAGGGAGCGGATCTGCTCCAGCCGATCGAGAACTTTTTGTTCCTCGTTATCGCCCAGCAGCAGCCAGGCGACAGTCGCCGCGATGACCGGCGCCAGTATCCACGCGTAGGTTTTTTTCATCGCACGCTACAGACCCATGCTCATGATCGGGATTCATGACACCTCAATTGCACTGGCAGTCAATCGTAGGTGAATGTGTGCGTGATGGCCATAGGCGGGTTGTAGGTAATTACCGATACCGGTTGTCTGATATTTCATGTTCTTGGGTATACTGTGGATAACAGGTATCGAGGTCAGAGCAGGATGAATTTTCCGACACTTGAAACAACCGTTGGCAATACACCACTGGTGCGTCTCCAGCGGCTGCCCGGTGACACCGGCAACACACTGCTGGTAAAGCTGGAGGGCAACAACCCGGCCGGTTCGGTCAAGGACCGTCCCGCACTCAGTATGATCCGGCACGCGGAACGGCGCGGGGAAATCTGCCCGGGCGACACCCTGATCGAGGCGACCAGCGGCAACACCGGCATCGCGCTGGCCATGGTCGCGGCCATGCAGGGCTACCGCATGGTGTTGATCATGCCCGAACACATGAGCGTCGAGCGGCGCGCGGTGATGAAGGCGTTCGGCGCCGAGATCATCCTGGTCAGCAAGGAGGCCAGTATGGAAGGTGCTGCGGCGATCGAGATTGTCGGCGTGACGCCCGCGGAGGGATCGTCAATACCGGGCATACGTCGCTGGCCGGAAGAGTATCTGCCCTCGATCTACAATGCTTCCCGCGTCGACCGGACGCTCGAGGTCACGCAGGCGGTGGCCGAACAGACCACTCTGGCCCTGGCGTCGCAGGAAGGGATCTTTGCCGGTATTTCCTCGGGCGGGGCCGTCGCGGCCGCACTGGAACTGTCCACCCAGGTCGAGGATGCGCTTATCGTGGCCATTATCTGCGACCGCGGTGACCGCTACCTGTCTACCGGAGTTTTTCCGGACTGAATGCGCACCTCCCGTGTCCGGGTCGCTGGCGCATCTCTGCTGGTCCTTGGTCTGGCTGCGGTCCTTGCCCTGCAGGCGCATGCGATTGAATCGGCGCACCTGTCCCTGGGCAATCTCGCGGGTGACGGCTGGTCGCTCGATGATGTCAGCGTGCAGCTCGACTGGACGGGTGAATCCAGCGCGCGTGCCGTGCTGCTGGCAGCCGCCGCGCAGCTGCCGGGGCAACTGGGCAGCGTAAAAGGCCTGCAATTTGTTTGCGAAGCGGCTGAACTGACAGCTGCGGGGTTTGACTGCGCGCGCGGTTTACTTGGTCTGCACTCCAGCAGGCTGGGCCGGCAGTCGCTGCCGCTTTCCGTGCACTATCGTCATACAGACAAGCAGGTCCGCGTGCGCGTCCGTAGTATCCGCGCAGCCGGCGGCAGCATCGCCGTATCGGCCGTGTACCGGGACGGCGGCTGGTCGGCGGATGTCAGGGGCAGCGGGCTGGTGCTGGCTGATATTGCGCGGGAATTGCGCGCGACCGGCGTTGAGCTACCGTCACTGGCGCTGGACGGGACGCTCGAACTGGATCTCGAGCTGCGCGGGCAGGGTGCCCAACTGAAGAATGTCGCCTATGACGCACGCGTGCAGGCCAGGAGCTTTTCGGATGAATCGGGGCGTTATGCCGGCGAGGCACTGGATGTCACGCTTGCCGGCAATGCGCGGTCGGTCCGTGACGGCTGGGTGATCAGTTCGAACATGACGGCGCGGCAGGGGGCGGTCTATATCGACCCCTGGTACATCGAGGTGGGCAGT
>CAMYKJ010000044.1 GCA_947258945.1 uncultured Ectothiorhodospiraceae bacterium | reverse complement strand
CGCGCGGCGAGCAGGTCAAGGTCCAGTCGGATACGCTGGACAATATGGTCAACCATGCCGGTGAGATCAACATCTTCCGCGCCCGTATGGAGAAACAGATCAGCGACTACCGCTTCAACCTCGCCGAGCTCGACCAGACCATCAGCCGCCTGCGTGACCAGTTGCGCAAGCTTGAGATGGAGACCGAGGCGCAGATCCTGCATCGCCATGAACAGGAGTCCGACCAGCGAAACCAGGACTTCGACCCGCTGGAGATGGACCGCTATTCCAACCTGCAGCAGCTGTCACGCTCGCTGATGGAGAGTATCAGTGACTTGCGCAGTCTCCAGGAGCTGATGGAGAGCACGACGCGTGATTCCGAGACGCTGCTGCTGCAGCAATCACGCGTCAGTACCGAGTTGCAGGAAAACCTGATTCGCACGCGAATGATTCCGTTCGTCAGCCTGTCACCCCGTTTGCGCAGGATTGCACGCCAGTCCGCCCGCCAGCTCGACAAGAAGGTTGAAGTGAACCTGCTTGGCGAAGACGGTGAAATGGACCGCGCTGTACTGGAGCGCATCGTTGCACCGCTTGAACACATGCTGAGAAACTCGGTTGCACACGGTATCGAACTCCCGCGCGTTCGCAAGGAGTCAGGCAAGCCGGTTAGCGGCAGGATCGATATCGGGTTCGAGCGGGATGGCGGGGAGATCGTGCTGCGTATCGCCGACGACGGTGCAGGCATGAACATCGATGCCATCCGTTCCCGTGCCATCGAGCGCGAACTGATTCCCGAGGGCTCGGACCTGCCGGACGATGACGTGATCCAGTTCGTGTTGCAAACCGGATTCAGTACTGCCAGCGAAGTCACGCAGATTTCCGGGCGCGGCGTCGGACTGGACGTGGTGAACAGCGAGGTCAAGCAGCTCGGTGGTTCACTGCATATCGAGTCCGAAGCCGGCAAGGGCACAATATTTACCGTGCGTCTGCCGTATACGCTGGCCATCAACCAGGGCATGCTGGTAACTGCCGGCGACGAAACCTTCTGCGTGCCACTCGCGAGTGTCGAGGGCGTGGTGCGCTTCTATCCCGAGGAGATCAGGGATTGCTACAGTGACGGACATCAGCTGTTTGAATACGGCGGTAACGAGTACCGCCTGAAGCATCTCGGTAGCCTGCTGGAAACGGGCGGCATGTCATTGCCGGGAGAACGGGAACAGGTGCCGGTATTGCTGATTCGCGCAGGCGAAAAGCGCATCGGCTTCCACGTCGAGTCGTTGCAGGGTATCCGCGAGGTTGTCATCAAGCCCGTCGGTCCGCAACTCAGTCTGGTGGACAGTATCTCGGGTGCGACCATCCTCGGCGACGGGCGCGTTGTCATGATACTGGACATGGTCGCTGTATCCCGCCGTGAGGCAAGCGTGCAGACCGCGTCAGGTGCTGCAATGTACGCGCAGCGTGATAATAAACTGGCCGTAATGGTGGTCGATGACTCGATTACCGTGCGCAAGGTAACCACCCGCCTGCTGGAGCGCAACGGCTACAAGGTTGTGACAGCCAAGGATGGAGTGGACGCCATGGGTATGCTGCAGGAGAGTGTGCCCGACATCATGTTGCTGGATATCGAGATGCCGCGCATGGATGGTTTCGAACTGGCGACGCACATGCGCAACGATGACACTCTGAGGCATGTGCCGATCATCATGATTACATCGCGTACCGGCGACAAGCATCGTGAGCGTGCAAGGCAGATAGGTGTTCAGCATTACCTCGGCAAACCCTACCAGGAATCGGACCTGCTCGATTCGATTCATGAAATTATAGGTGTTACGCAGGCGGTCTCCGCGACCTGAGCGGGCAGTGCAACAGAGAGGGTCGGATAGTGGAAGCAAGCAAGGAAAAGATTCGCAGTTTATGGGTCCCTCTCAGGGGGATGAACCTGCTGTTGCCGAATATGGCGGTTGCCGAGATCAGCAGTTACCGTGTTCCCGAGGCATTGCCGGATATGCCCGAGTGGTTGCTCGGCACGGTGAAATGGGATGGTGAGGAAATCGCGGTAATTTCCCTGGAGGCGCTATGCGGAATCAGGGTGCCGTCGAACCCGGTGTTCTCGCGCCTGATGATCGTCAATTCCGTGCGGCGTGACAGCAAGGTGAAGAACTACGCTATCGTCACGGCCGGTTTGCCGGGCCTGATCCAGTTCGGCCATGACACGCCGGATGAATACTCGGACTTCGAGGAAGAAGGTCTGCAGTGCATGGTGCGCATCGGCAACGAAGAGGCCATTATTCCGGACCTGGATCATCTGCAGGGTATGCTCGAGGAACAGCTGGACCAGGCCGCGTAAGAGAATTCATTTAGATTCGGAATATCGCGCCTTGCCGGCGCGATAGCTTTTAACCTAGCGAAAATCACCCCACAGGGTCTGTATCCCTGACAGCGCCGCCAGTGCGGCTGTCTCCGTTCTCAGTATTCTTGCGCCCAGCCGCAGGCCGATAAAGCCCGCCGCGGTGGCGAGTGCGCGCTCGTCGGCGTTCATGCCGCCTTCCGGTCCGACCAGCAGCGTGACGCTACCGGCCGGCCTTTCCAGGTCGGCGAGCACCCGGGGACTGTCCGGCTGTAACATGAGTCGCATGCTGTCATCGGTATCACCGGCTATCCAGTCCGCACAGGGTGCTGGCGGCAGCAGCTTCGGCAGGGTTGCCCGTCCGCATTGTTCGCAGGCACTGGCGATCACGCCGCGCCAGTGCTGAATGCGCTTCTCCAGCCGCTCGCCGCGCACGTGCGCCTGGCTGCGCTGCATCCACAGCGGATGTACTTCGCTGATGCCGAGTTCCACTGCCTTTTGCAGTATCAGGTCCATGCGATCGTTGCGGGCAATGCCCTGCACCAGGCGGATGAGCAGGCCCGGTTCCGGTACTGTCTCGAGCGGCGTGCCGATGTCCAGTGTGATCTCGGAACGGCCGGCGCGCATGAACGTGGCGGAATATTCCTTCCCGTCACCATTGAATATCCGCAGCCCGGCGCCGGCACGCAGGCGCAGTACCTGTGTGACATGGCGGGCCGTCTGACCGGCGACAGTAACAGTTGTACCGCTTGCCAGATCCTGTCGGGTATACACGCGCGGGATTCGCATCGGTCCGCTCAATCAGTTGTAGCCAGGTTGATTCCATCCCGTGCAACTTCCGCCAGTGTTCTGATTTCGTCAGGCGTTATGACATAGGGCGGCATGAAGTAAACCACATTGCCGAGCGGGCGCAGCAGTGCGCCGTGCTGCAGGGCATGCTGGTAGACTTTCAGGCCGCGTCGCTCCTGCCAGGGCCACGGTTCGCGTGTTGCCCTGTCGCGGACCATTTCGATTGCGAGAATCATGCCGGTCTGCCGGATCTCGGCAACATGCGGGTGATCGGCCAGCTCGGCGGTGGCAGTTTGCATGGCCCGGGCGAGGGCAACGTTGTTGCCGATGACATCATCGTCGTTGAATATGTCCAGCGTTGCCAGTGCCGCCTGGCAGCCCAGCGGATTGCCGGTATAGCTGTGCGAATGCAGGAAGGCGGTCAGGTTTTCATAGTCGTCATAGAAGCAGTCGTAAATACTGTTGCGCGTAACCACGACAGACAGGGGGAGGTAACCGCCGGTCAAACCCTTGGACAGGCACAGGAAGTCGGGTGTGATCCCCGCCTGTTCACAGGCGAACAGTGTGCCGGTGCGACCAAAGCCGACGGCAATTTCATCGGCGATCAGGTGAACGCCGTAGCGGTCACAGGCGCTGCGCAGGCGCTCCAGGTAAACCGGATGATACATGCGCATGTTGCCCGCGCACTGTACCAGTGGCTCGACGATGACTGCGCAGACTTCGTCCGCCTGCCGGCGTAGAATTTTTTCCATATGCTCGAACTGTCGCAGGCTGTATTCGCGCCAGCTCTCGCCGGTCTCGCGCAGGTAGCAGTCAGGCGATGGTGCAGTGATGGTCTCCAGTAACAGCGGCTGGTAGGTCTTCCTGTACAGTTCCACATTGCCGACGGAGAGCGCACCGAGTGTTTCACCGTGATAACTGTTTTCCAGCGTGACGAATTTCGTTTTGCTTGTTTTGCCCTGGTTCAGCCAGGCGTGGAAGCTCATTTTCAGCGCAACCTCGACGGCCGATGAACCGTTATCGGCATAGAAGCAGCGGTCCAGGCCGGGTGGTGTGATTTCCACCAGGCGCTCGGACAGCTCGATGACGGGTTCATGGGTAAAGCCGGCCAGCAGTACATGCTCCAGCTTCTCGAGCTGTTGTACCAGTGCGGCGTTAATGCGCGGGTTGGCATGACCGAACAGGTTGACCCACCAGGAGCTGATGGCATCGAGATAGCGATTACCCTCGAAATCCTCGAGCCACACGCCCTTGCCGGACCTGATCGGGATAACCGGCAGCCATTCGTGGTCCTTCATCTGCGTGCAGGGATGCCACAGGACAGAGAGATCGCGTTTGGAGAGTTCGGCGTTGGTCATGGTGTCACGATACCAGAAAATTGCCTCGCGCAGAGACGCGGAGGCGCAGAGAAAACCATAAATAAAGACACTGAGTGGACAGAGATTATAAAGAATAGAATTCTTGCGTAAGGATGCAGAAATAATATCTATTGTCATTCCCGCGCAGGCGGGAATCCAGCGGTAATATTACAATCACGAACAATATATGCAACTGACATATAAACAGTACAGTGAAACTGTTGGATGGTCAGTATTTAAAGCGATTGCAGTTTCTGGACTGGATTCCCGCCTCGGCAATTGCCCCATGCATTGCCCTGCCTCCTGCATCCCAATAGTCGTGTGCCCACTGTGGCGTGTTTTTTATTGTTTTTTCTCTGCGCCTCCGCGTCTCTGCGCGAGGTGACTATTTACAAGTCAGACAATCCCAGATTGTTCCAGATCGCCAGCGAGGGTGCCGAGCGGTTCAGGGTGTAGAAGTGCAGGCCGGGTGCGCCGTGTTGCAACAGCCGTTCACACAGACCGGTGACGACTTCTTCGCCGAAGGCACGGATGGAGTCGATGTCTTCGCCGTAGACCTCCAGCGGCTTGCGGATCCAGCGGGGAATTTCGGCGCCACAGGCATCGGAGAAGCGTGCCAGCTGGTAGAAGTTGGTGATCGGCATGATGCCGGGGACGATCGGAATGTCGATGCCGTTCTGCCCGCAACGCTCGATAAAGCGGAAATAGGCATCCGCATTGTAGAAATACTGCGTGATTGCACTGTTTGCGCCGGCCTCGACCTTGCGCCTGAAATTGGCGAGATCCCGGTCCGGGCTGGTCGCCTGCGGATGGTATTCCGGATAGGCGGCCACCTCGATATGAAAATGGTCGCCGGTTGTTTCGCGGATAAAGGCGACCAGCTCGTTGGCATAGCGGAACTCGCCCGCCTCGACCATGCCCGAAGGCATGTCGCCGCGCAGCGCCACGATATGGCTGATGTCACGCTCCCGGTAATGTGTCAGCATTTCGCTGATGTTTTCACGGGTAGAACTGATGCACGAAATGTGCGGCGCGGTTTCTATGCCGGACTTAGTCTGAATATCGAAGACGGTTTCGGCCGTGCGGTCGCGCGTCGAACCGCCGGCACCGAAGGTTACCGAAAAGAACCGGGGTTTTACCTTTGCGAGCTCAGCCTGTGTCGCACGCAGTTTTTCGATGCCCTCCGCAGTCTTGGGCGGGAAGAATTCGAAACTAAAGACGGGATTATTGGTAGGCATTATTAATAACGATTTCTAAAAGATGCAAAACGTACAATAGCAACATGGGGTAAAAAACATTGTAGGAGCGCCTTGCGAGCGCGAACATCGATTACGGAGTGTTCGCGCCTGCAAGGCGCTCCAACAGGTCCCTTTTATCTTGTATCTTTTAGCTGATTTAATATCTGTAGTAGTCAGGCTTGTAGGGACCGTCGACCGGTACGCCGATATAATCCGCTTGCTCCTGTGACAGTTTCGTCAGGTTGGCGCCGATCTTGCCAAGGTGCAGGCGTGCGACTTCCTCATCGAGCTTCTTCGGCAGCGTGTAGACCTCGTTGCCGTAGCTGTCGCCGTTGTTCCACAGCTCTATCTGCGCAAGCGTCTGGTTGGTGAAGCTGTTCGACATGACGAAACTCGGATGTCCGGTGGCGCAGCCCAGATTGACCAGCCGCCCCTCTGCCAGCAGGATGATG
>CAMYKJ010000043.1 GCA_947258945.1 uncultured Ectothiorhodospiraceae bacterium | reverse complement strand
GCACGGCATCCGGCGTCCACACATAAAACCTGCCTTCCTCGCCCTCCGAGTCGGCGTCCAGGCTGGAGTAGTATCCGCCATCCGGTGCCTGCATTTCCCGCATCACCCAGGCGGCGGTTTGCCGGGCAGTGCGTGCAAACAGCGGGCTGCCGGTCACCGCGCAGGCCTCGCCGTACAGCGCCAGCAGCGCGCCGTTGTCATAGAGCATTTTCTCGAAATGCGGAATCATCCAGTGATTGTCGACGGAGTAGCGACAGAAGCCCCCACCGAGCTGGTCAAACAGGCCGCCGCGCGCCATTTTCTCGAGTGAGAATACCACCATGTGCAGGGCGCGACGGTCGCCTGTCTCGCCGTCAGCACGGCTGCGCGCCCAGTGGCGCAGCAGGCGTTCGAGGTTCGTCGGATGGGGAAATTTCGGTGCCTCGCCGAAGCCGCCGTCGGTCGCGTCGAAGCTCCGCTCCAGCACCTGGCGCGCGCTGTCCAGCGGCATGGCGTTGATCGAATCCGATGCCCCTGTAGCACTCATCTCCTGCAGTGCATTCACCAGCGAGGTGTTCTGTGTCCGTATTTCGGCCTCGTTGCCGGCCAGGTATTCATCGATGCGCAGCATCAGGTCGCGAAACGACGGCATGCCGTGCCGCGGCTGGTTCGGAAAATAGGTGCCGGCAAAGAACGGCACGTGATCATCGGGCGTCAGGAACACCGTCAGCGGCCAGCCGCCGGGTCGTTGTGTCAGCAGCGAGTGTGCGGTCTGGTAGATCTTGTCGAGATCGGGGCGTTCCTCGCGGTCCACCTTGATATTGACGAACAGCCGGTTCATCAACTCCGCGGTTTCCGGGTCTTCGAACGATTCATGTGCCATGACATGGCACCAGTGGCAGGCGGAATAGCCGATCGACAGCAAAATCGGCCTGTTTTCCTGCCGCGCCTTTTGCAGTGCCGCCGGCCCCCACGGGTACCACTCGACCGGGTTGGCCGCGTGCTGCAGCAGGTACGGACTGGTCTCGTTTGCGAGGTGGTTGGTATAGTCGCCGGAATGTTGCATCAGTTGCAGGACGTATCTCGTGCAGGGGCGATGTACTATAGACCATGTGTGCAGGGGTGTCTGCATGCGGTGTCGGCTTACACCCACAGGTGATGGGGAAATCAATGGATCTTTCGGTGGTGATTCCGGTGTACAACGAGGTCGAGAACATCCGTGACCTGGTGGATGAGACAAGCCGGACCCTGCAGGGAATGATCGAGTACGAAATCATCGTGGTGGATGACGGCAGCGACGACGACACACCGGCGGTGCTGCAGGAGTGCCGTGCCGTCCAGCCGCGTCTGCGCGTCCTGCGGCATGCGCGGCGCAGCGGACAGAGTGCGGCCATCGGCAACGGCGTGCGGGCGGCACGCTCGCTGTGGATCGTCACACTGGACGGTGACGGCCAGAATGATCCCGCTGACATCATGCGGCTGTACACGGCGATGGAAAGCAGTGTCGACAAGGTCATGCTGGTTACCGGTCAGCGACTCAATCGCCGTGATGACATCCTGAAGCGGTTTTCCTCGCGCGTCGCAAATGCGGTCCGCGCATGGGTGCTGCAGGACAGGACGCCGGATACCGGCTGTGGCATCAAGCTGTTTGCACGGGAAACCTATAACCGCCTGCCGCAGTTCGACCACATGCACCGGTTTCTGCCGGCACTGGTGCAGGGCCTGGGCGGTGAAACCGTGTCTATTGCTGTCAACCACCGTGCGCGGCGCGGGGGTGTGTCCAAGTACGGCGTCATGGACCGGTTGTGGACCGGTATTATTGATATGCTGGGTGTCTGGTGGCTGCTGCGCCGCTCCCTGTCATCCACCATATTGGAAATCGAACAGTCATGAGTATCCATTCGATCATCCTGCGCGGCATGCTGCTGGTGATCGTGCTGGTGCTGCTTGCCACCCTGCTGGGTGATGTGCTCGACCAGCAGTGGATCGATACCTATATACGCAAGGCGGGACTGGCCGGGCAGTTCATGTTCGTGGCCGCGACCTGCCTGTTGATGTCGCTCGGTCTGTCGCGCCAGCTGGTCGCCTTTCTTGCCGGCTATGGTTTCGGTTTCCAGCACGGCCTGCTGCTGTCGATGCTCGCGGTGACCGGTGCCTGCATGCTGACCTTTACCGTGGCACGGCTGCTGCTGCGCGACTTCCTGCTGCGGCATTACAGCGTGCGCATTCGCCGGATCGACCGGTTCATCCATGTACACACGTTTCCCGTTACCTTGCTGTTCCGGCTGCTGCCCCTGGGCAGCAACTGGCTGGTGAATATTGCCGCCGGCGCCTCGGATGTGCGCAGCGTGCCGTTCTTCCTGGGCTCCATGCTGGGCTACATTCCGCAGATGATCGTGTTTACGCTGGTCGGCAGTGGCACGCGCGTCGACCGGTTCTGGCAGGTCGCGATCGCCATGGTGTTGCTGGTCGCTGCGGCAGGGCTGGGTTACTGGCTGTATGGCCGTTATCGCCGCCAGGGCTGGCTGGACGACACAGAAGCCGTGACAGAATGATGCAGCGTCCGGGGACCTGGCCGGTCTTGCTGCTGCTGTGGCTGCTTGCATTACTGGTTGGTATCGGCACGCGCCCGCTGGTGCCGCTCGATGAGTTGCGCTACTCCGCGGTTGCGTGGGAGATGTGGCAGCGCGGTGAATTCCTGGTGCCCTACCTCAACGGCGAGCCCTACAGTCACAAGCCGCCGCTGTTTTTCTGGCTGATTCACGCCGGCTGGTGGCTGCTGGACGTGAACGAGTGGAGTGCGCGTCTACTGGCACCGTTGCTGACGCTGCTGTCACTGTATACCACGGCACGACTTGCCGCGCGGCTGTGGCCGGATGATGCCGTCACGCCGCGCCTGACGCCCCTGGTGCTGTTTGCCAGTGTATTCCTGGCGGCCTTTTTTACCTGGCTGCAGATCGACATGCTGCTGGTGCTGCTGACCCTGCTGGCAATGCACGGCGTCCTGCAGGCAGCGCAGGGGTCGCCGCGCGGCTGGGCGCTTGCCGGCATCGCGCTCGGTCTCGGCATCCTGGCCAAGGGACCGGTCAGCCTGCTGCACGGGTTGCCGCCGGCATTGCTGGCGCCGGTCTGGCTGTCGGACGCGCCGGCGGGCGGGTGGCGACGCTGGTACGCGGGTGCCCTGGCGGCTGTCGCCCTGGCAGCCGTGATTGCCCTTGCCTGGGCCTTGCCCGCTGCCGCCGCGGGGGGCGCGGACTATTCCCGGGCGATCCTCTGGGGGCAGACGGCCGGGCGCGTGGTCGGGTCGTTTGCCCATGCCCACCCGGTCTGGTGGTATCTGCCGTGGCTGCTGGTGCTGTTTGCACCGTGGATCTTGCTGCCCTGGCTATGGAGCGCGGCACGCGCCACCTGGTCCGGACAGGACACGGGGATGCGCTTCTGCATGACCTGGCTGGTGGCCGTATTCTTGCTGCTCAGCCTGGTCAGCGGCAAGCAGGTCAAGTACCTGTTGCCGCTGTTGCCGGCCTTTGCCCTGCTGGTCGCACGCGTCCTGGCCTGCATGGAGCGACAGCCGGTGCGGCAGCGTCCCTGGCTGCTGGCCGTCATCCTGGCATTGCCGGGCGTCGTCGGTATGCTGGCCCCGCTACGGCTGGAGCAGGCGGCCTGGCTGAACGAGGTCCACCCCGGCTGGGGGCTTGGTCTGCTGGTCGGTGCCGTCATACTGCTGCTGCTGCGACCCCTGATGCCGCAACAATACCCGCAGCGCATGGTACTGCTGTCGGTCATGGCCGTGTGTATCGGCGAACTGGGTGTGTTGCGGGTCGGCGCACCGTTCTACGATGTGCAGGCCGCCAGCCACCTGGTAGCACGCGCACAGGCAGACGGCCAGGTGATCGCAGTCCCATTCCGCTACCACGGCGAATTCACCTTCCACGGGCGCCTGCGACAGCCCGTTGAGCAGCTAAAGCCGGGCGAGGAACAGGCATGGGCTGTACGCCACCCGGAGGATTACCTGGTACTGACGGGCAGGGACCTGCCGGCAGACTATCCGCGGGCGATCTACAATCAGCCATGGCGCAGCGGCCGGATGGTGATCGTGCGCGGTGACGTGCTGATTCCGTATAATGGCGCCCCGCGAGTATTCGAATAACACCCGACACGGCCACGACAGACATCAATATGCTGACTTATCCTAATATCGACCCGGTTGCCGTCTCCATCGGGCCGCTCGAGGTGCACTGGTACGGGTTGATGTACCTGTTCGCCTTCCTGGCCGGCTGGTGGCTGGGGCTGGTACGCACCCGGCGGCCCGGCACGGCGTGGAAGGCGGCCGAGATCAGCGACCTGGTGTTTTATTTCGCGCTCGGTGCCGTACTGGGCGGGCGTCTCGGTTACATACTGTTCTACAATCTGGGCGAATTTCTGCACGATCCGCTGGTGATCCTGCGCATCTGGCAGGGCGGTATGTCCTATCACGGCGGCATGCTCGGGGTGTTCGTGGCCATGGCCCTGTATGCGCGGCATACCGGGCGCACCTTCTTCCTGGTCACGGATTTCATGGCGCCGCTGGTGCCGCTGGGCCTGGGTGCCGGCCGCCTCGGTAATTTCATCAACGGCGAGTTGTGGGGGCGTCCCACCGAACTGCCATGGGGCATGGTGTTCCCGTTCGTCGATGCCCAGCCGCGGCATCCTTCCATGCTGTATGAATTGCTGCTGGAAGGTATCGTGTTCTTTGTTATCCTGTGGCTGTATTCACGCAAGCCGCGGCCGACCATGGCGGTATCGGGTCTGTACCTGCTGTGCTATGGCCTGTTCCGTTTTGCCGTCGAGTTCGTGCGTCTGCCGGATGCCCATCTCGGCTATCTTGCCATGGACTGGGTCACCATGGGCCACTTGCTGACCCTGCCGATGATCCTTATCGGCCTCGCCTTCATGATTTATGCCTACCGCCGGACCGACGGCAAGGTCAGCTGGTAATAAACAGATGAAACAGTATCTAGACCTGATGCGCCACGTGCGCGACCACGGCACCCGTAAGGAGGACCGTACCGGCACCGGCACGGTCAGCGTGTTCGGCTACCAGATGCGGTTTGACCTCGCCGACGGGTTTCCGCTGGTCACCACCAAGAAACTGCACCTGCGCTCCATCATTCACGAGTTGCTGTGGTTTTTGCAGGGCGACACCAATATCCGCTACCTGCACGACAATAACGTGACCATCTGGGACGAGTGGGCCGATGAAAACGGCGACCTGGGTCCGGTCTACGGACACCAGTGGCGCTCCTGGCCGGCCAGCGACGGGCGTTCCATCGACCAGATAGGCCAGGTGATCGACCAGATCAGGAACACTCCCGACTCGCGTCGCATTATCGTCAGCGCCTGGAATGTCGGCGATATCGACCGCATGGTGCTGCCGCCGTGCCATGCCTTCTTCCAGTTTTATGTCGCCGACGGCCGTCTGTCCTGCCAGCTGTACCAGCGCAGTGCGGATATCTTTCTCGGCGTTCCGTTCAATATCGCGTCCTACGCATTGCTGCTCATGATGCTGGCGCAGGTGACGGGGCTCGAGGCTGGCGATTTCGTGCATACATTTGGCGATGCACACCTCTACCTGAACCACCTGGAGCAGGCCGATCTGCAGCTTTCCCGCACGCCGCATGCCTTGCCGCTGATGCATATAAATCCCGCTATCGACGACCTGTTTGCCTTCAGCTTCGATGATTTCGAGCTGCAGAACTACGATCCGCATCCGCACATCAAGGCACCGGTCGCCGTATGAAAATCTCCATTATCGTCGCCATGGCGGACAATCGCGTCATCGGTCATGACAACCGCCTGCCATGGCACTTGCCCGCCGACCTGAAACACTTCAAGGCCACTACCATGGGCAAGCCGATCATCATGGGCCGCAAGACCTGGGAATCGATCGGCCGACCGTTGCCCGGACGCACCAATATCGTGGTCACGCGCGATACGCGTTACACGGCCGACGGGTGCGTGGTGGTGCATTCCGTCGATGCGGCATTGCAGGCCTGCAGTGCTGACGAGGAAGTTATGGTGATCGGCGGCGCGGAATTCTATCGCCAGGTGCTGCCGGAGGCGTCGACACTTTACCTCACGCTGGTGCATGACAGGTTCGACGGCGATGCGTTCTTCCCTGAACTGGACGCGCGCGAGTGGCGCGAGGTCGAACGCGAGGA
>CAMYKJ010000042.1 GCA_947258945.1 uncultured Ectothiorhodospiraceae bacterium | reverse complement strand
TTCGGCCACCCGCAGCAACTCCAGCCGGTCCAGGGTGTTGGGACTGTAGCGGGCGCTGATCTTCTTGACGATCAGCGCATCCAGCCGGCACAGATCCGAATCCCCGAACAGCAGCCGTCGCCGCTCCAGGTCGAGACTGACGCTGTCCATGTCGATGACCAGCCGGTAACCGGTTGCCGCCTCAACGGCATCGGCCAGCACCTCGGTGGACCATTTGCCGGGTATGCCGACCACGCCTATGCGGTAATCAGCCAATGAAGATCTCCCTGACGGGCACCCGGAACGACTTTTGGTCGGCGGATCTCGTGGCCAGCACCTGCTCAATCAGGTACCGCGAGCGCAGAAACATGGCACTCGCCAGCGATTTGTCCAGGATAAAGCGGGTCGACGTGGCAAACGAGCGCGCCAGCCCCAGCGCCAGCCGCAGTTCGAACGTGCGGTCACCGGACTTGCGTGCAAACGTCGAGGCAAAGCGGTAGAAATCGTGGGTAAGCTCCAGTATCCGCCGACGCATCGGCGCATCGAATATCTGCAGGCGATAATTGGACACCATAAAGACGCATCGGCGCATCGAATATCTGCAGGCGATAATTGGACACCATAAAGACCGAGACATCCTGCACATAGTCCATGTAGCGCGAACGGTGCAGATCGATGAAACTGATCTTCTTGCCGACCGGGTCATAGATAATATTATCGACGTTGAAATCGCCATGGATATAAACAGAGAACGGCGGACTGATTTGCGACTCCCTGGCGTGTGCCTTTTTCAGCAATGCGCCAAATGACGGCACCGGCTGGCCGCAGATGTCGCCGTCACGCTGGCGAAACTCCGGATGGATCATGTACACCTCCTCCAGGCGCCTGGACAGCTGGCGCATGAAACCGGCTGCAACCGGTTTCCCGGAGCGGGTTTCCTGCCATACCCTGGCCATGGTTGCGTTCAGCTGCGCCAGGGATTCTTTCAGCAAGGCGGGTGATTCATGCAACAGCACCTGCTCGAAGGTCAACCCGGCCAGGTGCTCGATCAACAGCGAGGCTGACTGGCCGCGCTTGCGGTAGGAAAGTACGCGTGGCGCAAGCCCCGGGAATTTTTCCTGCCAGCTCTTCAGCCCTTTGCGCTCTTCCCGCAGCTTGTGCTTCTTGCCGTCCTTGTAGATCGCAACATAGTCGCCCGCCTGCCTGTTCGGCAGGCCAATACCGGATATCCCGCTGCCGGAGCGTGTTTCGGCCAGTGGCTCGACCACCAGTGCCGACGGGTCGTCAACCTGGTCCAGCTGCCCGATCGATGCGCGCAGGGAGTGGTAGCGCTCGATATTCATAGGCTGCCCGAGGTTGGCGGAAATGATGGCCTCGCTGATATCCAGCAATGCGTCACCCATCTGGTCGACATCATGCGCCATGAGCAGCCCCGTCACCAGGTCCTCGGTATGTTTGCTTTTCTTCAGACCAGCCGTGTATTTCTTCATCAGCCGGTTATACGCCTTGTCCAGTTCGGGTTTGATCTGGCCGATATTCATGGCGAGCCGGGTATCATTACTGCGCACTGCCGGCTCTATCCGGTCGATTGCCCTGGCTGTTTTTTTCAACATGAACCGGTAGGTTCCCGCCCCCGGCCAGCGGCGACTCTCCAGCTGCTCCAGTTGCTTCACACATGCGCGGCACAATCCGCTGATACGTTCCAGCTCGGTTGCAATGGACTCGATGGCGCGTGCCGTATTGATGTCGGACACCGGCCGCCCGGACCTGGCAGTACGATTCTGGCAAGCCTCGTGTATACGCAGCATCAGATTATAGGCATAGCCGCTACGCTCGAGGATACGTTGTGCATCCGCAAGTGAGGCCGCCTTGAAGCACTCCCGCAGAGTTGCAACCTGCGAGCCGACCTCGGCAATCAGGAAGCGCAGGTTGTCACGAATATTCTTCGGGATCCGCATTACCAGTCAATGCTCCCCAGGTAAGTCGGGCCTGGTCTGTCAAGAAACCCGGGGAGGAAGGCGGCCAGTGACCGGGGATACAGCGGCATGCCGGCCAGTTCAACCAGTTTGACCCAGACCACCGCAACCTGGTGTTTGTCCGGGTGATGACCGTTGCCCGGCGCATAGTCGCCCGGAATGCTGCACTCGAACAGAAACTCGACCAGGTGCCGGGTGCTTGCCGGCGAGGTATCACGTGGCTTGAACGTATCAGCCACATGCACGAGGTCACGGATCTGTACGCGGGTGCCGATTTCCTCGAAGCACTCCCGGATCAATGCCTGCTCCAGGGTTTCGCCGAGGTCCTGCCCGCCGCCCGGCAAGGCATAGCGTTCACCCTCCGCATAACCCTCTTTGCGCAACAACAGGATGTTGTTGTCCCGCACGATGAGTGCACGGGCTGCATTGCGTATTGGCGGTGTCAGCGTATCCATGAAACCTGTTTATTTTACTGGCAAACACACAGTGTTTAGTGTAAAGGAATACGATGAAAGCTGCACATTCGAACATCGATGGCCAGGCACGCCAACAGGCGCAACAATAACATTTAACGATAAGGCAGGAGTCAAAAAGTGGCTGTAAACAAGCCGGTACGTATCACCCGCACGGCAAGGCTGCCGGATCCGGTAAAAATCGGTCGTTACCTGAAATCACCCGAACTCGGCCCGCGCATACTGTTTTTCAGCGGCGGCACCGCACTGACCGGCCTCAGCCGCAGGCTGAAGCGGTATACACACAATTCCATACACCTGGTAACGCCGTTCGACTCCGGTGGCAGTTCGGCAAAACTCCGCAGGGCATTCGACATGCCATCGATCGGCGACCTCCGCAGCCGCCTGACCGCCCTGGCCGACGAGAATATCACCGGCAATCCGGAGGTGTACAAGCTGTTTGTCTATCGCTTCCCGTCAACAGGAAAGGATCGCGATCTGCTTGCCCGACTGGAACTCATGATCAGGGGCAAGGAAGCACTGGTCGCGGCAATCCCCAATCCCATGCGCAGGCTGATCCGCAACCAGCTCGGCTATTTTCGTGAAGCCATGCCGGATGATTTTGATCTCCGCAGTGCCAGCACCGGCAACCTGATTCTTGCCGGCGGTTACCTGAACAACCACAAACACCTGGACCCGATTATTTTCCTGTTCTCGAAGCTGGTCAATGTACTTGGCACGGTACGTGCCGTGGTCAACAATAACCTGCACCTGGCGGCACGGCTTGCTGATGGCAGCTGTATTACCGGACAACACCGCCTGACCGGCAAGGAGACTGCACCCCTGGTATCGCCCGTCAGCGAGCTGTTTTTGTCGGCAGATCCGGACACGTACGTCCCCGCTACCGCTGAAATGCGCAAGAAGAACCGCAGGTTGATAGAACAGGCGGAACTGATCTGCTTTCCACCCGGCAGCTTCTATACCAGCCTGGTCGCAAATCTCCTGCCAAAGGGTGTTGGCCCGGCAATTGCCGGCGCCGATTGCCCGAAAATTTACATACCCAATCTCGGTCATGACCCGGAGCAGATCGGTATGACCGTGGAAGATTCTGTACTCACGCTGCTTGATTACCTGAAGGCCGGCAATGGCAAGAACGGCAAGCTGCTTGATTTTGTTCTCATCGACAGCAAAGGCGGCGATTACACACCACCCCTGCCCGGCCCGGCCCTGCAGGACCTGGGTATCGAGGTCATCGATACCCGCCTCGTCAGCAAGCAGAGTGCGCCTTATTACGATACCGAGTTGCTGCTCTCGGTCCTGTTGTCGCTGACCTAGTCATCCGCAGCGACAGGCCTGCGGATGACAATCCGCTCGATCGTCTTGCTGGACGCCTCCACGATCGTGACCTCAAGACCGTCGATGGTGAAGACTTCCTGTTCCTTCGGTATGTATTCGATATGTGACAGCACCCAGAAGCTGACCGTATCGGTCGGCTTGCCCGGCAGATCCATGTGGAAGAACTCCTCGATCACACGCAGCTCCGTATCGCCATCGACGCTGATTTCATGTTCGGAAATCCGGGTGATTTCCTGCGGCGCGAGGTCCGTTTCGTCATAGATCTCGCCCACCAGTTCCTCCATGAGATCTTCCATGGTCACGATGCCGCGGACCGTGCCGTATTCGTCCACCACGCTGGCAAGTTGCCGGCTGGTCTTGCGCATTTGCTGGAACAACTCGGCTATGGTCTGCTGCTGCGGCACATAAAACATCTCATGGCCAATATCATTCAGGGGCATGTCAAGATTTCCGGCCGCGACGGCTTCCAGCAGATCGCGCAGGAACAGGACCTTTTTCAGGTCATCGGGATGCTTGTCATAGAGCGGGATACGCGAGAACGTCGCAGCGGTAACCCTGGCCAGCGCCTCGCCCACCGTCAGGTTGCCATCCAGCGCGAAAATCCTGCCATGCGGGGTCATGACATCCCGGACCTTGAGATCATTGAAGGCAAACACGCGCTCGATTAACTTGCGTTCAGCGCGCTCGATGCTCCCCTCCTTCTCGGCAAAACTCAGCATGCTGATGACCTCCGATTCGGTCACGGTGGGATCCCCGCGCCCGCCCGTCATGCTGTATACCCAGGTGGTGAGATGTCCGAACAGCCACACAAACGGAAACATCAGGCGCATGAATCCCAGCATCGGCAGGGCGATGAACAGTGATATCCGTTCCGAGTAGCGCGTCGCCAGGCTCTTGGGTGTAATCTCGCCGAAAATCAGTATCACCATCGTGAGCACGCCCACGGCAATGCCCGGACCGGCGCTGCCGAACCAGCGTGTGGCCATGACGGTTGCCATTGCCGAGGCCGCGATATTAACCAGGTTATTGCCGATCAGGATGGTGGTGAGCATGCGTGACGGGTCCGATTTGAGCCGATACAGGGCATGCGCCCCGTTGCGGCCCTCCTTGACCAGGGCGTCGACCCGGGCCATGGACAGGGCTATCAGCGCCGTCTCCGACCCGGAAAACACCCCCGACAGGAACAGCAGCACCACCAGTCCGGCAATCTCCGTCATGCGAGCGGCCCCTGCATTACGCCACCCCGAATGGCGATGCCGTCAGCCCCCGACGTGCGGTATACACCAGGCGCCTTCATAGGTGTTGCAGGCCCTGCGTATAAATGCAGAACCCGCCGTCCCTGCCGTTCATTTTGACCTGTATCAATGCCTCACCAGTGTTGTTGTATATACTTCGTTCCATGTCTGCTTCCCTGACAGCCCGCAAGCCGGTATAACAACATCCATATGTTAATTATAGAGGTTTTCACCATCCACTGGAATCTCCGAATCAAGACTGATCGCTGATAACAAGAAAACAGACACCGTCACAATGCGGATTGACTACCTAATTCCCGAACACCTCGATGCGAACACGGTCGAGACCGAGCTGTGCAAACAGCTTTCACTTAGTGTTGAACCTGCCCGGCAGGAACAGCGCATCTACTATGACACGTTCGACTGGCGCCTGTACGGCAATAACACCGTACTGGAAGGCCACCCGGATGGCAGGCAGCATGTCCTGTTGTTACGGACACTGGACAGCGGCAAGCCGCTGGCGCGCGAGCGGCTCGACCGCTGCCCGGCCTTTACCCATGACCTGCCACCGGGACGCCTGCGTGATGAACTGGCGCCTGTGCTGGAAATGCGCGAGTTGCTGCCCCTGGCAAGAGTCAGGGTCCGGGTACGCAACCTGCGCCTGCTGAACAGGGAAGATAAAACCGTCGCGCGTGTCCAGATCGAGGAAGGCAGCCTGCAACCCCGCAAGGGCGCCAGGGCGCGCCCCCTGGCAGGCCGGGTTGCCCTGCTCCCGGTCAGGGGTTATCACAAGCCGGCCACCCAGATCACCCAACAGCTGGAAGCGCTACAGCTGGAACCCGACAGACAGGACCCCATGCTGACGGCCCTGTCCATGGCCGGCATCACGCCCGGTGACTATTCATCAAAACTGAACCTGCACCTCGACCCGAACATGCGCGCCGACCAGGCGACCCGGATCATCCTGCATTGCCTGCTCGATGTCATGCTGGCAAACGAGGCGGGTACGCGCACGGGCACCGACACCGAGTTCCTGCACGACTTCAGGGTCGCGGTGCGCCGCACCCGTTCCGCACTCGGCCAGATCAAGGGCGTGCTGCCGTTGCCGGTCCTCAATCGCTACAAGCGGGAATTCGCCTGGCTGGGCCAGATAACCGGCAATACCCGCGACCTGGATGTCTATCTGCTGAATTTCGATGACTACCGCAACAGCCTGCCGGCCTCGATGCAGACCGACATCGAAACGCTGCGGGATTTCCTGCACCGGCACTGGCAGATCGAGCACAAGGCGCTGGTCAGGGCCCTGGATACCGCCCGTTACCGACGCCTGGTCAGCAGCTGGCGCATCTTTCTCGAGACACCGGTCAAGGAGCGTTCGACCCTGCCGAATGCGCGCCGGCCAGTGTACGAGATTGCCTGCAAGCGCATCTGGCGCGTTTACCGGCGCATCCTGAAGGAAGGCCGCGCCATCGAGGCGGACACGCCTGCGGAGGCACTGCACGAACTGCGCAAGACCGCCAAGAAACTGCGCTACCTGATGGAATTCTTCCAGAGCCTGTTCCCGAGCGGCAAGATCAAGCGACTGATCGGTGTGCTCAAGAAACTGCAGAACAACCTGGGCGATTTCCAGGATTATGAAGTACAGGTGCATACACTCAAGCGCTTCAGCGAGCAGATGGTCGAGGAAGACATGGCCCCGGCCGGGACCCTGCTGGCCATGGGTATGCTGATCGAGGGACTGGAACGGCGCCAGCAGCAGGCACGGCAGGAATTCTCCGAGCGCTTCG
>CAMYKJ010000041.1:11520-13902 GCA_947258945.1 uncultured Ectothiorhodospiraceae bacterium | reverse complement strand
GTCTATTCTGGAGAAAAATCATAACCGGGATACTACTCCATAACCCGAACCGAAAAAAAGGGGCTCAACGAGCCCCGGAATTACGTCAAAAGACAGTAGCGCAACTGTATACGCACTACTGACTCAGGAGGATTATTAAAAACGCCGAGCGATTAATAGACGTATTCCCAGGCATCCTCGTGCGGCAGATGATCGTGTAACATGATGTCACTCGCTATAACGTTCAAATGCATAGTCAGGAGATTTGCCCTGGGCGATAACGCCGCGCCTTCCTGGTTTTCCATCTGCGCGAACATCGCCCTGACAAAATGGTACGCCTCATGCGCCAGGCGCAGTGTCTCCATCCGAGCTTCCTCAGCCTTGCCCTGCGGGATCGTCTTATCACTTGCTTTCATGTACAGTTTATCCAGCTTTTTGATGGTTTCTTCCATGTAGGCCACGTACCCGGCTTCGTCACCGGCGTCCTTCGGTGGTGCAGCATGCGCAGTATTAATGCTAACCGAGGTGACGAAAGCGAATAGGGCGGCACTCAACATGGTTATAGTGCGGTGATTGAACATAAATTCCTCCAAATTTGATAATTCTTTATGGTCAGTATCTGACTCCTGCAATTTGTGAGATCCCTTCTCACTATTACCTCAGCAGGACGTTCTTGTAGATGAAGGTCACCTGCAGGCCGATGCGGTTATCGATCCCATCCAGCACGGCATTACCGTTGGTCTTGAAACCGCCATCCCGGTTGTCTGCACTGAAGTCACGCCACTGGTAGGTCAGGGTCGCACGCGCCTTCTTGTGGAAGAAGTACTCGGCGCTGGCGGTCCAGGTCTTCCAGTTGACCTCCCTCGCATTGACGCCGCCGATGTCGTTGTCCTTGTTACGGTCGAACTCGTCGTAACGCAGATTAAGGGTGGTGCGGTTCTGCAGGCCCAGGTGCTTGTGGATATCGTAACCGACGTCAACATACCAGCCCTCATTCTTGCCATCGATCTCGTACAGGATGCTGTCGAACCCGCCCGTAATGTCATTCTGATCCACAATCGGCGAACGCGCACCATCAAATGTCAGGCCTTCCTGTTTCTGAAATTCGGCCTCGAAACGGATCTGGCCGAGGTTGTCGAACGGCTTGTCGAAGTATTCGAAGCCGACACCCCAGTACTTCTGCTCGACATCCCTCTCGTTGCCGTTCCTGACCACGCGGTTGCCGGGGCTGACCGGGTTGTGACCGGGATCGGGGGTATTATCGATTGTGAGATTTGGATTTCTATCACCGCCTTGGCTAGCGGCTACATTGTCGGGGCGACCATCGTTATCGATATCATTGTTGAACAGGATGTCGCCCTTCTGATAAAAGCCGTAAATCATCATGTCGTGACGACGCGGACCACGGGTGTTGTCAAACAGTTTGGCCAGTGACAACCAGTAGTACTGACGGTAGTTGCTATCGCGATTCAGCTCGCCGATGGCATCCCCGTTACCGAGTGCAGCGGAGTAGGTGAATTCCAGGGGTCCGTTGCTGCCAAACCAGTCATTTTTGAACTCGGCCCAGTCGAACAACTCGATGCCGACATCGCGTGCGCCGTTCGCACTGGTCTCGTCCTCGGGCCAGTTGTGTACACCGTTATCGGAGACGTAGCGGCCAATGGCGTGGGCAAAGGTAGCCTCCGGCATAAAGATGTGCACGCGTCGTCCCGGCGTGGACTGCGATAATGCCTGTGATGTCTGGGAGAATAAAAACTGACCCATCCGGATGCGTCCGCCGAGATTGGCCAGGCCGTCATCATCGGTGCCACGTGATAACTGGTTAAACGTGACCGAGGCATCGAGCAACTTGGCACCGCCGTCAGAACGGGTAATGCCGTTCTGACCCCATTCGGTGAGGATGAAGTAGTCGATGTCATTATTGATCGGCAGCATGGTGCCGCGGATACCGATACGCGCCCGGCGCATGTAAAACGAGTCACGTTCGGTACGGTCCGGCGGAATGGTACCCGGCACCTGCATGCTGCCATTCGCCCCGGAAAAACCGCCGACTGCGCCGGATATATCATCACTGTAATCTTTCGCCCAGGTCGGCTGCAGGAAACCCCACACCTGCAGGGTATGCGCGGTACCGCCGGGTTCCGTGCCTCTCAGCTTGAACCAGTTGGCGGCATTGGCCGTGTTACTGAGTAAAATTCCAAGGATTAATCCGGATACTACAAGCGCGCTGGCGAACCAGTTATGTGGTCTGGCCATGACTTCCCCCCTATTAAGTTAAATCAAGCAATGTCTAAAACATGTAACGGAATTTGATGGCGTCCTGACGGTTACGGGCGGATATAAGTCCAGCCGGCTTCCTGCAGTTCCATGATGCGCACAACCCCTCCCGGGACCACCTTGGCG
>CAMYKJ010000041.1:0-11507 GCA_947258945.1 uncultured Ectothiorhodospiraceae bacterium | reverse complement strand
TGAACAGCGTACGCAGACCCGGGCCATAGGCCACCACCTCGATCTGAATCTTGTCCGGGCCGTAGAACCGTTGCAGGTTCTGGGCATTGTTCAGCACCAGCTTCTGGGCGAAACCATCACCCGATGAGATATGAAAGACGACGGCGTGCTCGGCGAACGGCTTGCTCTCAGGGGCTTCGGGGACCGCAGTCACCCTTTTGGGATGAAACAGTTCCGGAGAGGCTTCCGGTGTCTTTTTCAACGGCGCAGCTTGCAGCCCCGACCAGCACAGGCCCAGGGCCAGACCAAGTGACAACAGACTCGTAAAATAAGCTTTCTTCATGCTCTCCTCCGATTTGAAATCATCGACACGGTATTGATTTCCGTGTCTCTCTCAACCCCGTGTTATCCCGGTTCATTCTTGTGCTCTTTGTTGTTCGAGCACTATCGCTTGATGTAAAGACGCAACGATTGTTGTATTTATTCCTTTTTTTATTGATCTATTTTTCAATTGGCGCGGCGCTGGAAATACATCAGATCGCCAAATAATTGGCAGCGTATACCCGTTGCTCCAGATCAAATTAGGCTGGATAGTACACTCAAAATTTATCTATATATAGTATTAAAATACTCTATATGGATGATTGAATACCTATATGTTGATAAATCACTCTTCATCAGTCTCTCTGCTTTCCCGCCTGGATTCCCACGTGTGCGCCAGTCGGGCTGCCTTGGCAATATCTGCAGGCGACATGCCCGCCGCCAACGCCTGCCTCATCGATAACGCCTCCGGATCACCATAAGACGCAGCCAGCGTTAACCACTTATAGGCCTCAACATGGTTGACCGCCGTACCCTTGCCTTCTGTATACAGCAGACCCACTTCAAACTGCGCCAGTGGATACCCGTTTTCTGCCGAACGCAGATACCAGTTGAACGACTTGACCCAATCCTGCCCTGTGCCCCTTCCGCCTGCATATAAACCGGCCAGTCTTGCCTGGGCCCTGGCGTGTGACTGCTTCGCCGCCTGCATGTACCAGTGAAAGGCCTGCTGGAAATCAAGCGGGACGCCAACACCACCTTCATAGATCTCGCCCAGGTAGTATTGGGCATCACTGTGCCCGTTCAGTCCCGCCAGGGTGAATTGTTCCCGTGCCGTTTGGTAGTCGTAGTGCGTATAGGCATGCATACCCCGGGTAAAATCCGCAAAAAGAGGCTGGCTGAATAACAGGCCAACTGCGATAAAACAGTAAATTGCCCGAACTGACATATCTGAATATGTTTTATTCATTTTGCATAGCAATATTCGCAGCAACTGATATTGATCCTGCGTACATATTGAGGAAAACAGACTCACAGTTTTATCTAACAGCAATTGACATATCGATATCGATACCTGCGGTGGATTTACGCCTCTGATTATCCGGTTTTGGCGCAACCAGCACAGAATAGATTCAATAGTTTCAGCATGCTGACTGCGCAAGAATGCTCCGCTCCCCATAGAAAAAATCAGGGAACTTATACAACAGCATGATAGTAATAGTTATTATGGGTCGGCCGCAGGGTGGTGATTGGCGTTATATCAAGGCCGAATCCTCCCGGCGCATGACCAGACCGGCCCTACATTGCCGGCTAACTACTCCCTCGAGACAGGAATAAACCCCTTCAGTGATCCGTCCTAGACTTTATAAGGCACGCAACTGCGTTACCATATAAAAACTATAACAATCGGGGCGGAGCTGATGTTCAGAAACAAACGATTGATTCACCAGGAACTGGAACAACGACGTGAACTGCTGTACCGACTGGCCTATTCATGGTGTCACCAGCCAGCACTGGCAGATGACCTGGTGCAGAACACCATGGTAAAGGCATTGCGCAATGCCGGGCAGCTGCAGGATACCCGTGCCATCAAGGCCTGGCTGACGCGCATTCTCACAAACTGCTGGTACGACTACCTGCGCAGCAAGCGCGACATGACCGACATCGACGAACTGGCCGGTGAATATGAGCCACGTACCGAGGATGTTAACGAACGCCAGGATATTGTCGACCGCGTCCGGCAGATGATTGCAGAACTGCCCGATGGTCAGCGCCAGGTCATTACACTGGTTGATCTCGCCGGCTTTTCCTATGCGGAAATCGCCGAAATTCTTGACATACCCATTGGCACGGTCATGAGCCGTATCTGCCGTGCCAGGAAGGCGCTGAAGGTCGCGCTGGCGGAGTATGACCCGCGGCATGACTTTGCGCGCGCCAAGATCCGGAGAGTCAAATGAGTACTGACAACCGCTATTCCGATGAACAACTGCAGGCGTTTGTCGATGATGAAATCGACATTACCGATCGTGCCGAGATCATGGAGGCGATTCGCCAGGATGATGAACTGGCCTGCCAGGTGTGTGAGTTGCTGCAGATCAAGGACACGGTGCGTCTTGCCTACCTCGAACCCGAGCGGGTCGCGCCGGGCCAGGGCAGTGTGCCTCCTGCATGGTGGGCACGCATTCCGCGCATGGCTGCGGCCGCTGTCATGATATTCGCGCTGGGGACGCTGACCGGCACGTTAATACCCACGCACATGACAGCAACGGCGAATTACGGATTTGATCCACTGGCCAGGGCAGGCAGCACTGGCCACGAACTGAAACGGGTTGTATTGCATGTCAGCAGTGCCGAGGAAGAGCGACTGGATCAGGCACTCAACGATGCCGAGGAATTGCTTGAGGGCTACAAGGACAACCCGGAGCTGATACAGCTGGAGGTTGTTGCCAATACCGCGGGACTGGCCCTGCTGCGCGCCGATACCTCGCCCTACCCGGAACGCATCAGGCGCCTGGCAGAAAAATTCGATAACATCAGTTTCCTGGCCTGCAGCCGTACCATCGAGAAACTGCGTTTGCGCGGTATCGATGTCCACCTGCTGCCGGAGGCCACTGTCATCCCGGGCGCCCTCGAGGCAATTGTCGACCGCCTGCAGCAGGGCTGGGTGTACATCCGCGTCTGACACAGTTTTGTACTGCAAAAAAAACCGGCCATAGGCCGGTTTTTTATTTACCGCAGATTTGCTCAGGGCTTGATGTAGGTATACCCCATTGCCTGCAGGCGGGCCAGCTCGGCGACGCCACTCGGTACGATATCTGCCTCGCTAACGTCATACAGGTCTTTTCCGTAGTCGATCTTCTTGCCCTTCAGTGTGTTCGAACACACCTCGAAACCGATGCCCTGATCCTTCAGACCGGCAATCTTGGCCTGGATTTCATCCGTTGCGTTGCCCATCTTCAGCTTGGTGCTGGCTGCAGCATCAGGCGTGAGTAACATCGTCAGGCCCTTGCCATGCATAACCACCTTGAGGTCAAGGTTCTCGGCACCCACTGCATTGATGTGATTCTGTATGTTTCTCAATGCGCCGGCCTGTTGCTTGGGATCATCGTAGTTGACGTGGTAAACCACCTTCTGTTTACCATACCGGTCGCCAGCCATGACCTGCATACCGGCCAGCAATGCAACGACCGTCAGTAGCGAGCCCCAAAATTTCATCATCTTCATGTGTAATCTCCTCTGGATTTTTTTACCCGCCGCTTGCCTGGCAGGTGACGTGCAATAACACTGTCTGATGATTAAAACACACAGTGCCTGCAGGGAGTAACAGGTTTCTTCCTGTACTCATTAGTAGACGCTCAAATGGTGGATTTAATTCCCCGGGATTTCACTGCAAGCGGTCTTGCCCGACTACGCTCATTCGACCCCGGCAGCAACCTGCGTCAGCACGCCGGCAAGCTGTTGCTGGACGGATCACCCGGTAGCGTTGCGGTTCGGCTGCGGCCATCTCCAGATAGGCCTGTCGTACCCGCTCGAAGAATTCGACCTGCTCCTGCTCAAACCGGTCCGGGTCACTGCGGTCGCCGGCACGTGCCAGGCCGACCTCGACGGGCACATCGAGCAGCAGCGTCAGGTGCGGACGGAAATCGCCCTGCACCAGCTTCTCCAGCCGGGCAATGATCGCGGTGTCGATACCCCGCCCGCCGCCCTGGTAGGCATAGGTGGCGTCGGTAAAGCGGTCGCACAGCACCCATTGGCCCTGTTCCAGCGCCGGGCGGATAACGCGGGCCAGGTGTTCGGCGCGTGCCGCGAACATCAGCTGCAGCTCGCAGACCGGGTCCATGCCGGTGTAGTGCGGGTCCAGCAACAGGGCACGGATTGCCTCGGCGAGCGGGGTGCCGCCGGGTTCGCGCGTGAGCACGACCTCGGTCTTGCCGACGCCCTCGATACCTTCCACGGTAATGAACTTGCCGCTCACTTGCCCTGCCCCTCCTGCGGCAGCTTGATGCCGCGCTTGCCACGCTGGTACTTGTCCACCGCCAGCTCGTGCTCCTTCAGCGTGGCCGAAAAATAGTGACTGCCATCGCCCCGCGAGACGAAATACAGACTGTCGCCGTCAGCCGGGTGCAGTGCTGCCTGATTAGCCGCGGCACCGGGTATGGCAATCGGCGTTGGCGGCAACCCGTGCCGTGTGTAGGTATTGTAGGGGGTATCCTTGACCAGATCGCGACGTCGCAGGTTACCGTCGAATGTGGCACCCAGCCCGTAAATGACGGTGGGATCGGTCTGCAGGCGCATGCCCCGCTGCAGCCTGCGCACGAACACACCGGCAATGGCCGCACGCTCCTCGGCCTTGCCGGTCTCCTTCTCCACGATCGAGGCAAGGATCAGTGCCTCATAGGGCGTCTCCAGGGGCAGCCCTTCGGCACGCGTTTCCCAGGCAGCAGCCAGCTGCTCCTGCATGGCCTGGTAGGCGCGCTGCAGGAAGGCGACATCGGTCGTGTTGCGCGGGAAATGATAGGTATCCGCAAGAAAGCGCCCCTCGGGGTGCTCGCCCGGATAACCCAGCCGCTCCATGATCACCGCACTGTCGAGGTCCGTGAGGGTCGCCTTGATGACCGGATGGGCATGAATGCGTGCCAGCATTTCCGCGAACGTGTGCCCCTCGATCAGGGTCAGGCCATGCTGTACGACCTTGCCGGCCGTCATCAGTGACAGCAGGTCCCGGGGCGTCATGCCCTGCCGCAAGATATACTCGCCGGCCTGCAGGCGCCGCGCGGCATCCAGCTCGCGTCCCAGCATGATAAAAAAACGCGGCTGGCTGATGATGCCCTGTGCCTGCAAACGGCTGGTGGTTTGCTGCAGCGAGGTACCGGGCGGCACCTCGAACGTGACCTCACCGGCAGCAAGCGTGACCGGCGCATCCTGGAATCTCGGACCAGCAGCCGCCTGAACGGTGCCGTAGGCTGTGCGTCTGTCATGCTGTCCTGTCCATCATGCCCGCCAGGTATGGTGGTCATCGTCATAGTCCTGCAGGCGCGATTGTAAGCCGGAGGTGACCGCGCCCGGTGGATAGCGGTTGCTGTTCAGCGCAACCACCGGCCAGATACCGATCAGGCTGTTGCAGACAAACAGTTCATCGGCCTGGAACAGTGCATCGAGCCCGACATCGGACACGCGCGTGTCGATTGCCTGCCGGCCTGCCAGCTCGAGCACGACATCACGCATGATGCCGGCCACGCCGCAGCGGGCCAGGTCCGGCGTCGTCAGCAGCCCGTCTTTCACCAGGAAGAGATTACTCATGGTGCCCTCGATCACGCGTCCGGCCTGATCGAGCAGCAGCCCTTCGCGGATCCCGGGATCGTCCCATTCCGACCGGGCCATGACCTGCTCCAGCCGGTTGAGGTGCTTGATGCCGGCCAGCTGCGGATTGTTGCCCAGGCGCAGCGAGCACAGCGTTGCCTTGATACCCGTTTCACCGGAGTCCCTATCCGCCCAGTCATGCAATTGCACGATGCGGGTGGGTACAGCGCCCGGGTCCGGCCGGTAACCCCGCGTACCCGTCCCGCGGGTAACAATGATCTTCAGGACAGACTGCGCCGCCGCGGGTGCCGCCTGCAGCAGTTCGTCCACCTCGGTGCGCAGCCGCGCTTCATCGACCGGCGCGATGCCGAGCCGGTGACAGCCGGCCTGCAGGCGCGCCATGTGTCTTGCCCAAAGGCAAGGACGCGCATCACGCACGGCAAGCGTTTCGAACACACCGTCGCCAAACAGCAGGCCGCGGTCGGTGACGGAAAGCTGCCCGCCTGCTTCACCGTTGACGCGCGAGAGCGGCATACCGGTGTTCATGCGGAGCCGACGCCGAGTGAGCGCAACAGGCCGCGCGCCTTGGCGCGCGTTTCCGTCAGTTCCGCCGCGGGCACGGAATCCGCCACGATGCCGGCACCGGCCCGCAGTACCAGCCGCTCTCCCCGGCTGACCATGGTACGGATCAGGATATTCATATCCATGCTGCCGTCACGGTTGAGGTAACCCATCGAGCCGGTGTAGGCGCCGCGCGGCGCCAGTTCCAGTTCGGCGATGATTTCCATGCAGCGCACCTTGGGACATCCGGTTATGGTACCACCCGGAAACACCGCGCGAAGCACGACGCCCGGCGTGGTGTCATCGCGCAAACGTCCGCGCACGTTGGATACGATGTGATGCACATGCGCATAGGACTCCAGCACCATGAACTCGTTGACCTCGATACTGCCCGGCACACACAGGCGCCCCAGGTCGTTGCGCTCGAGATCGATCAGCATGATGTGCTCGGCGCGTTCCTTCGGGTGTGCCAGCAGTTCTTCCGACCAGGCCTCGTCCTCGCGCGAACTTGGGCTGCGTGGACGCGTACCGGCTATCGGTCGCGTCTCGACCATGCCGTTGCGCACCTTGACCAGTCGCTCGGGTGAGGAACTGACGATCGCCGCATCCTGCCAGTGCGCAAGGCCGCTGAAGGGCGCGGGATTGTGGTAGCACAGGTTTTCATACAACTCATGCGGTTTGGCTGCCGCTGCCAGGTGCAGCTTCCATAGCCGGGACAGGTTCACCTGGAAGACATCGCCCTCGACGATGTAGTCCTTGATGCGCCTGACCGCATCGAGGTAGTCACGGTCCGGCTGTTCGGTGATCTCCTGCGCCTGGATGTCCTGCCTGACCGGCGCACCCGCCTCGGCCAGGCCCTCGATGTCCGCCTCGATAACGGCCATGTCCGCTTCGCTACCGGGCTCACCCACGACAAACACCGCATCCCTGTCGCGATCGCGCACCAGGGCCGTCGCGCAACGCGTTGCAAAGGCGACCGGCAGGTCCTGATCTGCATGCGCAAGCTGCAGCGTCGGCTCGATCTGGCCCGCCAGTTCGTAGCCGAGATACAGAAACCACCCGCCGGTAAACGGTAGGTCACTGTCGGCGGGGCCAACGGCATGCTGATGCCACCACGCATCCATTCCGTCAAGGAAATCGTTGCCAGTGACAGGCGTCCCGTCGGGGTGCTGCAACACGCCGTCCGGCTGCAGGACGAGGCTGTCGTCGGGACAGGCAAACAGGATGTCGTAGCGTCCATGGGCCACGCTTTGCAGCAGGAAAGGATAGCGCGCGGTATTCGCCCTGAGGAGCGCCAGCAGTTCAACCGCCTGTTTGATTTCCCTGACAATCGCGGCCATGTTCGGAATTGTATCTTTAGATGGTGTTCGAAAAGACCTGTAGGAGCGCTCCCCGCCTCCGCGGGGACAGGCTTGCAGGCGCGATTATCCACTGAGGCAATGTCGCGCCTGGAAGGCGCTCCTACACCATGCCAGCAGATGCTCTCAACCTACAGGCGACTGAACACCAGCGTGCCGTTGGTACCGCCAAAGCCGAATGAATTCGACAATGCAGTGTCGATTTTCATATCACGCGAGGCGTTCGGCACATAGTCCAGGTCGCACTCGGGATCGGGATTGTCGAGATTGATGGTGCCAGGCGCCTGCTGGTCGCGCAGGGCAAGCACGGTAAACACGGCCTCGACACCGCCGGCGGCACCCAGCAGGTGCCCGGTCATGGACTTGGTAGAACTGATGGCGAGCTTGCCGGCATGCTCACCGAACGAGCGCTTGATCGCCAGCGTCTCGGCCACGTCGCCCGCCGGGGTCGAGGTGCCGTGGGCATTGATGTAGTCCACGGCCTCGTGATTGATACCGGCATCGTTGAGTGCCGCGTCCATGCACTGGGCCGGCCCTTCGCCGCCTTCCGAGGGCTGCGTCATGTGGAAGGCATCACCGCTCATGCCAAAACCGGTGATCTCGCAATAGATATCCGCGCCCCGCTGCCTGGCTGTCTCGTACTCCTCCAGCATCAGGATGCCGGCACCGTCGCTCAGCACGAAGCCGTCGCGGTCGCTGTCCCAGGGTCGACTGGCCGCCGCCGGGTCGTCGTTGCGGGTGGACAGTGCGCGTGCGGCGGCAAACCCGCCGATGCCGGTCGGACACGTGGTCATTTCCGCGCCACCGGCCAGCATGATGTCGGCATCGCCGTAGGCAATGGTGCGTGCCGCCAGGCCAATATTGTGCGTCGAGGTGGTACAGGCCGTCACCACGGCGATATTCGGCCCCTTCATGCCATACATGATCGACAGGTTGCCGGCGATCATGTTGATGATGTTGCCGGGCACGAAGAACGGTGAGATCTTGCGGGGGCCGCCATCGAGCCAGGCCTGGTAGGCCACCTCGATACCGCGCAGACCGCCGATTCCCGAACCGATGGCGACGCCTGCACGTGCGGCATTTGCCTCGGTGATCTCGATGCCTGAATCACTGACGGCCTGGCTGGCCGCCGCGATGCCGTAGTGAATGAAGGCACCCATGCGACGTGCTTCCTTGTCGGCGATGTACTCACCGGCATCGAAGTCGCGAATCTCGCCGGCAAACCGCACCGGGAAATCGGAGGCATCGAAATTCGTGATCGGCCCAATGCCGCTGTTGCCGGCAAGAATATTTTCCCAGGCCGCCTGGACACTGTTACCAACGGGTGAAATGATGCCAAGACCGGTTACGACCACACGTCTTTTCGACAATGCTTATCTCCTGTCACAGGCCTCTGGGGTAACAGATCTGAAAACTAAAAGGCCGCACCGCGGATCGATACGGGTGCGGCCGGAATGCTCGAGGGAGAAAGATTACCCCAGGTGGGCGTTGACGTAGTCGATCGCCTGCTGAACGGTTGTAATCTTTTCTGCTTCTTCATCAGGAATTTCACATTCGAATTCCTCTTCAAGCGCCATGACCAGCTCCACCGTATCAAGGGAATCCGCGCCAAGGTCATCGACAAAAGAAGAACTGTCATTGACTTCGTCTTCTTTCACGCCCAGTTGCTCAACAACTATCTTCTTGACGCGCTCATCAACATTGCTCATTTCAGGAAATTCCTCTCGGTTTTGTGAATGCAGCCATGGCTGCGCGGCTATTGTAGTGAATGGTACAGACAAGTTACAAGTCGATTGCAGCGCATCTGCGGGAGTCGCGGAACATCACCTCCCCGGCGGCCTGGCGAGCCCCGCTCCATGTTATTATTAATGCAATATAATCAGTGATTTATATAATTATTACAATCGGCGGTGGAGCTGCGTCCATCAGCCCATGTACATGCCACCGTTGACATGGATGGTTTCGCCGGTGATGTAGGCGGCATCGGCTGATGCAAGGAAGGCCACGGCATTGGCAATATCCGCGACATCGCCCAGCCGGCCAAGTGCAATCTGTCCCAGCAGCGCCTCGCGCTGTTCCTCGGGCAGGGCCCGCGTCATGTCGGTATCGATAAAGCCGGGCGCCACGGCATTCACGGTGATACCGCGCGAGCCGATTTCACGTGCCAGCGACTTGGCAAAGCCGATCATACCGGCCTTGGTCGCGGCGTAGTTCGCCTGGCCGGGATTGCCGGTCGCACCGATCACAGACGAGATCATGATGATGCGCCCGTGCCTGGCCTTCATCATGCCGCGCAGGCAGGCCTTGCTCATGCGGAATGCGGACGTCAGGTTTGTCTCGATGACTTCATTCCACTCTTCGTCCTTCATGCGCATCATCAGGTTGTCGCGCGTGATACCGGCATTGTTCACCAGGATGGTCGGCGCACCGAACTCGTCCTGCACTTTCTTCAGCAGTTCCGCGATGGAATCCGGATCGGTGACGTTCAGCACATGGCCCGTTCCACTGATACCGGCGGCGGACAATGCCTCGCTGATACCACCAGCGCCGCCCACGGAGGTCGCCGTGCCGATGACCGTGGCGCCCCGGCGCCCCAGCACCCCGGCAATGGCCTTGCCGATTCCCCGGCTGGCGCCGGTTACCAGTGCGATTTCGTTACTCAGTGGCATGTCGGATCCCTATCGTTGATTTGATCATTCAACCCGCCAGTGCGCCAGCCAGCGTGTCCGGGTCATATACGGACGCACTGGCGATGCGCTTGTCGATACGCTTGCACAGTCCGGCCAGCACCTTGCCGGGCCCGGCCTCGAGCATGCGTGTCACGCCGTGCGCATGCATGGCGTGCACGGAACTGACCCACTGCACCGGACTGTAGAGCTGCTTGCCGAGATTGTCGCGAATCATTTCCGGCTGGTCGTGCAGCACGGCATCGACGTTCTGCACAACCGGGATGGCGGGTTGCGAAATGTGCGTCTGCGCCAGTCGCTGCGCAAATTTTTCGGCGGCGGGTTTCATCAGTGCGCAGTGCGAGGGTACACTCACGGGCAGGGTCACCGCCCGTTTGGCGCCGGCTTCCTTCGCCAGCGCAATGGCCCGCTCCACGGCGGTGGTATTGCCGGCAATCACGACCTGACCGGGCGAATTGAAATTGACCGGTTCGACCACCTCGCCATCGACCGCACGCATACAGACAGCGGCGACGGTTTCGTCGTCCAGACCCAGCAGGGCGGCCATCGCCCCTACCCCGGGGGGGACGGCATCCTGCATGCAGCGGCCACGCTCGGCCACCAGGGCGACGGCATCGGCAAAGTCGAGCGCGCCCGCGCAGACCAGCGCCGTATATTCACCCAGACTGTGGCCGGCCATGACCGACGGCGCAGCACCGCTGCTCGCCTGCCAGACTCGCCAGACGGAAACGCCGGCCGCCAGCATCGCCGGCTGTGTCCTGTCGGTCTGGTTGAGTTCCGCTTCCGGCCCCTCCTGTACCAGCTTCCACAGATCATACTGCAGCACGGCGCTGGCCTCGTCGAATGTTTCCCCGACCTGCGGGTGTTTTGCAGCCAGATCGGCCAGCATGCCGATGGACTGAGACCCCTGCCCGGGAAACACCATCGCCAGTGATTTATCGGTTGTTGCACTCATGAACGCTTAATTACCGCTTAGTAAAAAATTGCCACGGAATCCACGGAAACCACAGAATAAGCAGGAATTGTATTTCCGTGTCCTTCCGTGGTTTCAGTGGCAATAAAAAATTAATACTTGACCAGTGCCGAGCCCCAGGTGAAGCCGCCGCCAAATGCCTCCATCAGCAGGATTTCGCCGCGCTGGATCCGACCGTCGCGGACGGCGGTATCCAGCGCCAGCGGAACCGAGGCGGCCGAGGTATTACCATGCTCGCCGACCGTGACCACCACGTGGTCCATGGACATGCGCAACTTGCGCGCGGTGGCCTGGATGATGCGGATATTGGCCTGGTGCGGTATCAGC
>CAMYKJ010000040.1 GCA_947258945.1 uncultured Ectothiorhodospiraceae bacterium | reverse complement strand
ATGGTTCTGTTCCGCCATGCGCTCGCCGCCACCCTGGCCGAATATGTATTCCTCGTGGCCGCACTCGCTGCAGATATGGATACTCATGTTCTCGATCACACCCAGCACCGGCACCTCGACCTTCTCGAACATCTTGAGTCCCTTGCGGGCATCCAGCAGGGCGATGTCCTGCGGTGTCGTCACGATCACGGCACCGCTGACCGGTACCTGCTGCGCCAGCGTGAGCTGGATATCGCCGGTGCCTGGCGGCAGGTCCACAACCAGGTAGTCCAGGTCCTTCCAGTTGGTGTCGTTGAGCAACTGCTGCAGTGCCTGGGTCACCATCGGGCCGCGCCAGATCATCGGAGTTTCCTCGTCAACGAGGAAACCGATTGACATGGCCTGGAGATGGTAACTGTTCATCGGCTCCAGCGACTTGCCATCCAGGGATTCCGGTTTGCCGTGCACGCCCAGCATGCGCGGCTGGCTGGGACCGTAGATGTCGGCGTCCAGTATACCCACGCTGGCGCCTTCGGCGGACAGCGCCAGCGCGAGGTTGACGGCGGTGGTCGACTTGCCGACGCCACCCTTGCCGGAGGCCACGGCAATGATGTTCCTGATGCCCTCGATGTGCTTCACGCCCTTCTGCGCGGAATGGGCGGAAATCTTGCTGGATACGTCGATCACGGCACTGCCGACACCGTCCACGGACTCGACCAGGGCCTTGAGCTTGCCGGCCATCTCATCACGGTAACCGGAGGCCGGGAAGCCCAGTACCACCTTGACGGTGACAGTATCACCGTCGATGGCGATGTCCTTGACGCACTTCGTCGAAACGAGATCTTTCTCGAGATACGGATCAATGTAGGTGGCCAGTTTTTCTTCGATCCGGTCTTGGGTCACGTCAGCCATTGTCTTGCTCCTGGATTTGTCGGGCGCCGGCCGCCGGGGCCGGTGAAAATTGACCGCGAATTGTACACCAACCCGCCCGTCGCGTGCGCACAGCTACCCATCGGGGATACGCAATACCCTGGAATCAACGGGGTCAGGTTTGCCTGATTCTGGAACCTGAACAATATCAATCGACCCTGACCCCATTGATTCGGACTATGGCATACTAGCCCACTTATCTATAGTTGTTTCAGAGTGTTATTTCCGCAATCCGAGAATGAGTCAGGAAAACCGCACAATTCTGGTCACCAGCGCCCTGCCCTACGCCAACGGGCCGATCCATATCGGGCACCTGGTCGAATACATCCAGACCGACATCTGGGTCCGCTTTCAGAAACTGCGCGGCCACGACTGCACCTATGTCTGCGCCGATGATGCCCACGGCACCCCGATCATGCTGCGAGCACAGCAGGAAGGCATCACACCCGAAGCACTGATCGCCCGCGTTGCCGACGAGCACCAGGCCGATTTCGCCGGTTTCGGCGTCGACTTCGACAACTACCACAGTACACACTCGACTGAAAACCGCAGCCTGGCCGAGCATATTTACCTGACACTGCGCGACGATGGCCACATCGCACGCCGCACCATCAGCCAGTTCTTCGACCCTGAAAAAGAGATGTTTCTGCCGGACCGGTTCATCAAGGGCACCTGTCCGCGCTGCGGGGCGGATGACCAGTACGGCGACAATTGCGAAGTGTGCGGTGCCACCTATGACGCCGGGGAACTGAAAAATCCCCGCTCCGTGGTCAGCGGCGCCACGCCGGTCAGGAAGGATTCCGAACACTACTTTTTCAAACTGACGGACTTCGAGGAGATGCTGCGCGCATATGTCAGGGAGTCCACGCAGCCGGAAGTCGCGAACAAGATGGACGAGTGGCTGTCCACCGGCCTGCATGACTGGGACATTTCGCGCGACGCGCCCTACTTCGGCTTCGAGATACCGGATGCGCCGGGCAAATATTTCTACGTCTGGCTGGATGCGCCGATCGGCTACATGGCGAGTTGCAGGCATTACTGCGACCGTACCGGCAGGGACTTCGATGCATGGTGGGGCAAGGACAGCCGGGCCGAACTGTATCACTTCATCGGCAAGGATATCCTGCGCTTCCACACCCTGTTCTGGCCGGCCATGCTGCACGGTACGGGCTACCGTATGCCGACCGCCGTCTTCGCACATGGCTTCCTGACCGTTGACGGACAGAAAATGTCCAAGTCACGCGGCACCTTCATCAAGGCCAGCACCTGGCTCGAGCACCTGAATCCGGAATACCTGCGCTATTATTTTGCCGCCAAGCTCGGCTCCGGTGTGGATGACATCGATCTCAACCTCGAGGACTTCGTGCTGCGCGTCAACAGCGACCTGGTCGGCAAGGTGGTGAATATCGCCAGCCGCTGCGCGGGTTTCATCAACAAGCGCTTCGACGGGATGCTTGCGGACAGCTGTTCCGAGCCGGCGCTGTACCGCGAATTCGTTGCGGCCGGCGACGACATCGCAACCGCCTACGAGCAGCGCGCCTACGGGCAGGCCGTACGCAGGATCATGGCGCTGGCCGACCGGGCGAACCAGTATATCGACACGAACAAGCCCTGGGTGCTGGCAAAGGAAGCCGGCCGGGAACAGGACGTACAGGCAGTCTGCAGCACCGGCCTCAACCTGTTCCGCGTCCTGCTGACTTACCTGCAACCGATTTTGCCGGCAATGGCGGCAGAAGTGGAGGCATTCCTGAACATACCGGAGATGCGCTGGTCGAACATCGAGAGTCCGCTGACCGGGCACCGGATCGATAATTTCAAACCGCTCATGACGCGCGTGGAACAGGAGAAAATCGACGCCATGCTGGAAGACTCGAAAGAACATCTTGAAAAAAGCCCGGCTACCGCGAGCAGCGGAGCGCTCGCGGCTGACCCGATCGCCGACACCGTTGCGTTCGAGGACTTCGCCAAACTCGATCTGCGCATCGCCCGCATCGCCAGGGCCGAACACGTGGAGGGCGCCGACAAGCTGCTGCAACTGACGCTCGACCTTGGCGGCGAGTCCCGCAACGTGTTCGCCGGCATCAAGTCGGCCTATGATCCCGCCGCCCTGGAAGGCAAGCTGACCGTCATGGTGGCTAACCTGGCGCCGCGCAAGATGCGCTTTGGCGTTTCGGAAGGGATGGTGCTGGCCGCAGGACCCGGGGGGAACGAATTGTTTATCCTGCATCCCGACGACGGCGCGCAACCGGGAATGAGGGTTAAATAGGATGCAAGTAGCGAGTTTAAAGTAGCTAGTAAAGCAATTCACGCTAAAGCCACTACCACTAGCTACTGGCAACTCGAAACTGGCTACTGATGTTATGACAGAACTGGCCCTCATTCTAGTCAGCACCGTCCTGGTCAATAATTTCGTCCTGGTGAAATTCCTCGGGCTGTGCCCGTTCATGGGCGTGTCGCGCAGCGTCGATACGGCCACCGGCATGGCGCTGGCGACGACGTTCGTCCTGACGCTGTCATCCATCTGCAGCTTCCTGGCCAACGAGTTCCTGCTGGAGCCGTTCGGCCTCGAGTACCTGCGCACCATCACCTTTATCCTGGTCATCGCCGCAGTCGTGCAGTTCACCGAGATGGTCGTGCACAAGACCAGCCCGCTGCTGTACAAGGTGCTGGGTATTTTCCTGCCGCTGATAACCACCAACTGTGCGGTGCTGGGTGTGGCACTGCTCAACGTGCAGCAGGAATTCAACTTTATCGAATCGGCCGTTTACGGCTTCGGTGCGGCGGCCGGTTTCTCGCTGGTGCTGATCCTGTTTTCCTCCATCCGCGAGCGCATCGCGGTCGCCGATGTCCCGGAGCCGTTTCGCGGCTCCGCCATTGCGCTGGTCACAGCCGGCCTGATGTCGCTGGCCTTCATGGGCTTTTCCGGCCTGGTAAAAGGCTAGCCCTGTCAGCCATGCTGACCGCTCTCATTGCGCTGGGCGTCCTCGCCGTGATTATCGGGCTGGTACTGGGTTATGCCGCCATCCGCTTTCGCGTGGCGAGCGATCCGGTCGTCGAACGCATCGATGCGCTGCTGCCGCAGACGCAGTGCGGACAGTGCACCTACGCAGGCTGCCGTCCCTATGCCGAGGCCATTGCCGCCGGCGAGGCCGACATCAACCAGTGCCCGCCGGGCGGTGAAGTGACCATTCATGCCCTGGCCGACCTGCTCGGGGTCGATCCCAAGCCGCTCAACCCGGAGCACGGCGAGCACAGCGAAAAGACGGTCGTACTGATCGACGAGCAGGTGTGTATAGGCTGCACCCTGTGCATCCAGGCCTGCCCGGTCGATGCCATTCTCGGTGCCGCCAAGCAGATGCATACTGTCATCGCGAACGAGTGCACCGGCTGCGACCTGTGTATTCCGCCCTGCCCGGTGGAATGCATACACGTTGTTCCACTCGGTACGACAACCGGTAACTGGTCATGGCCGTTGCCGGATACAGAGAGCGACGAGGTCCAGCAAAGTGCCTGAAGGAAAACCCTCACAAGCCGCGCCGCTACCGGGTGATTTTAATCGCCTGTATCGCTTCAACGGCGGACTGCGGCTGGCGGAACACCGGGCGGTCTCTCTCGAACACCCCATCCGTTTTGCCGGCGTCCCGAAACAACTGGTGTTGCCCCTGCAACAACACATCGGCGCACCGGCGGAGTGTCTCGTCAGAACGGGCGACCATGTGCTGGCAGGTGACTTGCTGGCCGACCCGGTCGGCCAGGTCAGCGCGCCGGTACATGCCCCCGCCTCGGGAACCGTCGTTGCCATCGAGGCACGCCCGGTTCCCCACCCGTCAGGCCTGCCGGCGACCTGTATCGTGGTCGACACGGACGGCGAGAATGCCACCGGCCCTGCACTGGCGCCGGTGGACTACTGCAATACCGACCCGGTCGAATTGTGCGAACGAATCCGGCAAGCGGGTATCGTCGGGCTGGGCGGGGCGGGGTTTCCGACCCGGGTAAAGCTGAATCGCAGGCATGACATCGAACTGCTGGTCATCAACGGTGCAGAGTGCGAACCCTGGATTTCCTGTGATCAAAGCTTGATGACCGAACGCGCAACTGACGTGATTGCAGGCATCCGGATCCTGCAACACATCCTGCAACCGCAACAGTGTGTGCTCGCTATCGAGGACAACATGCCGTCTGCCGGCCAGGCCTTGCGCACAGCGCTTGCGGATGCCGGTGATACCGGCATTACGCTGGTCGAGGTGCCGGCTGTGTACCCGACCGGGGGTGAACGCCAGCTAATCAGGGTTCTGACCGGCCGCGAGGTGCCGAGCCAGGGACTGCCGGCGGACATCGGCATCATTTGCCAGAACGTCGGCACGGCCGCCGCCGTCCACCATGCCGTCAACGCCGGACGGCCACTGCTGTCACGCATCGTCACCGTCACCGGCGATGGCATACACAGCCCCGGCAACTTCGAGGTGCTCATCGGCACGCCGATCAGCGACGTGGTGGCCGCGGCCGGCGGCTATACGGACAATGTCGAGCGTCTGCTGATCGGTGGCCCCATGATGGGCTATGCCGTGCACAGCGACGCCGCACCGGTAATCAAGACGACCAACTGCATACTGGCCGTCAGCGCGGAGACCATGCCGTCACCACCGCCGGCACAACCCTGCATACGTTGCGGCAAGTGCACCGAGGCGTGCCCCGCCGACCTGCTCCCGCAACAGCTTTACTGGTATGCGCGCAGCGGCAACTACGACGCCGCGCAGGACTTCGGCCTGTTCGACTGCATCGAGTGCGGTTGCTGCGCCTATGTCTGCCCGAGCCATATTCCACTGGTCCAGTATTACCGCCATGCCAAGACCGCGATCTGGACCCAGGAGAAACAGAAGCAGGCCGCCGACATTGCACGCGGGCGACATGAGGCACGCATGGAACGCCTGGAACGCATCAAACAGGAACGCCAGGCGCGCCTGGCGAAGCGGAAACGCGCCGTTACCGGCAAGGGTGACGGGGACGATCCACGCAAGGCGGCGATCCAGGCCGCACTGGAGCGCGTCAGGCAGAAGAAGGCGCAGGCTGAATACACACCGGCCAACATCGACAACCTGACCGATGAACAACGACGCAAGATCGAGGCCGTTGACCGCCGTCGCGATGCCGGTAATGGCCGCAAGGCTGGCGAAGACTGATGGAATTCAGGACCTGGAGTTCGCCGCACCTGCCTGTCAACGGCCTGCTTCTTCTGGCTGTTTGGCTGGGGCGTGCTGTTCAACCTGCTGATAGCCGGCGTGACGGCCGTGGTCGCCGAGGCCATCATGCTGATGCTGCGCAAGCGTGCGGTCACGGCTACCCTGCTCGATGGCAGCGCACTGCTGGCCGGCTGCTTGCTGGCACTGGCATTGCCGCCACTCGCGCCCTGGTGGATCCCGGTCATCGGCAGCCTGTTTGCAATCGTCATTGCGAAACAGCTCTACGGCGGACTGGGTTACAACCCGTTCAATCCGGCCATGGCCGGTTACGTGGTGCTGCTCATCTCGTTTCCGCTGGAAATGACCCTGTGGCCCGCAGCCGGCAACCACCCTGGTCTCGCCGCCACCTTTACCCTGGTCTTTAGCGGCAGTCTGCCGAATGGCCTGCCGCTCGATGCCGTCACCATGGCGACCCCGATGGATGCGGTGCGCATGCAGCTCGGCCTGGGCGAATTGCTCACGGGCCTCAAGGAGGGTCCGCTGTTCGGCCTGGTCGGCGGCGCCGGCTGGGAATGGGTGAATCTCTGGTTCCTCGCCGGCGGTCTCTGGATGCTGAAGATGCGCGTGATCCAGTGGCGTATACCCGTCAGCATGCTGGCCGGACTGGCGCTGGTCGCGCTCGTCTTTCACCTCTATGACCCGGACACCTATGCATCGCCCCTGTTTCACCTGTTCAGCGGCGCGGCCATGCTGGGGGCGTTCTTTATCGCCACCGACCCGGTATCGGCCAGCACCACGCCAGTCGGACGCCTCTGGTACGGTTTCGGGATCGGCGTTCTCACCTGGGTCATCCGGACCTGGGGCGGTTACCCGGACGGCGTGGCCTTCGCCGTGCTGCTCATGAACCTGGCGGCGCCGACCCTCGATTTCTATACCCGTACCCGGGTATTCGGACAGCAGGACCGATGAATTACCGGCAGATAATCTATACCGCCATTATCCTGCTGCTGTTCACCGTCATCGGCACGTCCCTGGTTGCGCTGACCTATGACAACACCCGGGAAAGGATCGCGGTCCGGCCGCAGCCGGAAAAGACAAAACCGTCACGGTCTACCGCGCACGCCGGGGCGATGCAGCGGTCGCCCTGGTGATGTCCGCGGTTGCACCGGATGGCTACAGCGGCAATATCAGGCTGCTGGTCGGCGTGCAGGCGGATGACACTCTCAGCGGCGTGCGCGTGGTGGCACACCGCGAGACACCCGGACTGGGTGATGCCATCGATGAACAACGCTCGGACTGGGTTTACGGCTTCGATGGCAAGTCGCTGGGCAATCCGCCGCTGGCCAAGTGGGCCGTGCGCAAAGACGGGGGTCATTTTGACCAGCTGACGGGGGCGACCATCACACCGCGCGCGATCGTCAGGGCGGTCAGGCGGACTTTACTGTACTATCGTGCCAACCGCGAGGCACTGTATGCAACTGCGGCGAACACCGAATAGACCATGAGCAAACCGTCATTCTCGTCCATCATCAGCGACGGCCTGTGGACCAACAACCCGGGCGTCGTGCAGCTGCTTGGCCTGTGCCCGCTGCTGGCCGTCACGACCAACGTGGTCAACGGTCTGGGGCTCGGGCTGGCGACGACACTCACGCTGCTGGCCTCCAATGCAACCGTTTCCACGATTCGCAGGGTAGTCCGGCCGGAAGTCCGGATACCGGTTTTCGTACTGATCATCGCCTCCGTGGTCACCGTGATCGAACTGGCGATGAATGCCTGGCTGCACGACCTTTACAAGGTACTCGGCATCTTTATTCCCCTGATTGTCACGAATTGCGCAATTATCGGCCGCGCGGAATCCTTTGCCTCGCGCAACACGGTCGATCGCGCCGTGGTCGATGCACTGGCAATGGGTACGGGATTCACACTGGTGCTGGTCACCCTGGGCGGTATGCGTGAACTGCTCGGGCAGGGCACACTGCTGTCGCAGGCGCACATGATGTTCGGCGAGGCCGGCAGACAGCTCACCCTGACGTTGATCGATGACTACCGCGGTTTCCTGCTGGCCATACTGCCGCCGGGTGCCTTCATCGGGCTGGGCTTTATTATCGCGGGCATGAACCTGGTGAACAATCGGCGTGCACGACGTATTGCCGTTCACCCGCTTCCCGCCGAACAGCCGTCCGCCGCCTGAGACGGCCTCGCGCGACGTGAACCGCGACAAGCGTATTGAAATATTCTCACGCCTGCGCGACGCCAACCCGCATCCGACGACCGAACTGAATTACGGTAATCCGTTCCAGTTGCTGGTTGCCGTTATCCTGTCTGCGCAATCGACCGATGTCGGCGTGAACAAGGCAACCGCCCCGCTGTTCAAAAAGGTCAGGACGCCGGCTGCACTCCTGCAACTGGGTGAAGCAGGCCTGCGCGAATACATCAAGACCATCGGCCTGTTCAATACCAAGGCAAAAAACATCATGAAGACCTGTGCCATCCTGGTCGAGCAGCATGCGGGCAAGGTACCCGAGGACCGTGCGGCGCTCGAGGCACTGCCCGGTGTCGGCCGCAAGACCGCAAACGTCGTGCTCAACACGGCCTTCGGCCATCCCACCATTGCGGTGGACACGCATATCTTCAGGGTGGCCAACCGCACCGGCATCGCGCCGGGCAGGAACGTGGCGGAGGTCGAACAGCGCCTGCTGCGCCTGGTACCCGGGGAATTCAGGCAGGATGCGCATCACTGGCTGATCCTGCACGGGCGCTATACCTGCGTGGCCCGCAAACCGCGCTGCCAGTCCTGCACCATCGTTGACCTGTGCGAATACAAACATAAAAATATTGATTGATTACATACACATACACACTATTTCCACAACGGATGAAGTTGCTATATTGTGCAAGCTGTCAGAAATGAACAGCCGGCGAGGCAGCACGACCTGCCCGGCAGAAACTTTTCAATGACCTCAGGGTCGTAGTGAGTGACACACCTACAGGTCGTGGCAAACGACCGAAACCGGCAGGAACAGCCGTTCCTGCTTTTTCAAACTGAAATGGAGAACTACCCAAATGTCAAAAAAATCGACAATGAAACCTCTGGCAGCCGCGATGGGAGCAGCGTTTGTCACATCACTGGCAACCGCACCGGTTGCCAATGCAG
>CAMYKJ010000039.1 GCA_947258945.1 uncultured Ectothiorhodospiraceae bacterium | reverse complement strand
GTGGCCATAGGAGGCCATGACATCGAAACCCCTGCCCAGGTATTTCTTGATGGTCTTGCACTTGGCGGGTGATTCGACGATTACGAGGTTCTTGCTCATGCGAGTCGGGATATAGTCAGGTGCGGCCTGCTGCAGGCAAATTAAACAACACGGTGATCAGTGAAGTCCGCGCTGGGTGCTGTCGATCACCAGGTCCTCAACCAGGGCATAGGCATCTTCACCACCCGGCTGGTTGAACAGCACCATCAGGATGACCCACTTCATCTGGTCGAGATCGAAGTCATCGCTTTCCAGTGCCATGGCCTGTTCGATGGCGCGTTCACGGTTGGCAGGCGACAGCACGCCCATTTGCTCCAGGAACAGCAGGAAGCCGCGACTCTCGGTGTCGATCCGGTTCATTTCGTCACTCGAGTAAAGACGCACGGAGCGCGCCGCCGGCGTGACCTGCGCGGTATCATCGTGGGCCAGGCCTTCCATCCACAGAAAGGCCCGCTCGATTTCGCGACTCGGGAAGCCCGCCTGGCTGAGTTCCTGATGGACGGCATCGCGGTCTGCAGCGAGGCCCTGATCGTCATCCATATAATAGTTCTCGAACAGGTACATCAACACGTCGAAAACGTTCTCTTTCATATAAAACCCTTTTATTTCAGTCGGATATAGTATCCACCATGGCTGGCAGCGACCTGTCCGCCCATCTCAAGTTGCAGCAGCATGGAGGAAACTTCTGCCGGCGTCAATCCACTGTTTTCCACCAGCTGGTCGATGGAAATTTCATCAAATTCCATTATTTCAAGAAGTTGGAGATAGTCCCGGTCGAGTTCCGGGGCTACGGCCGGTGCGGTACTGGATTCCGCCTCGCAGGCCGCGGCCAGCGGCGTCAGTTCGTCGATGACATCCTGTGCAGTCTCCACCAGTTTGGCGCCCTCCCGAATCAGGCGATGGCAGCCGCGTGCCAGGGGGTTGTGGATCGAACCCGGAATCGCGAACACCTCGCGTCCCTGCTCGGCCGCCAGTCGCGCGGTGATCAGCGAGCCCGAGCGGAGCGCGGCCTCCACGACCAGCGTGCCCAGACTCAGTCCGCTGATGATGCGGTTGCGGCGTGGAAAATTTTCCGCCAGCGGCGGCGTGCCGACAGGAAACTCGGAGACCAGTACACTGGTGGACGCGATGGCGCGCGCCAGGTCGCGGTGAGCGGCCGGATAAACCCGGTCCAGACCGGTCCCGGCCACGGCCACGGTAGCGGCTTCGGCGTCCAGCGCGCCCTGGTGACTGGCGGCATCGATACCCAGCGCGAGGCCGCTGGTAATGACGAGACCCGCGGCGCCGAGATGGCGGGCAAAATCGGTCGCCGTCTGCAGGCCGGAGCGGGTTGGATTACGACTGCCGACCATGGCCAGCTGCGGCTCGCCCAGCAGCTCGACCCGGCCATGTGCATACAGCAGTGGTGGCGGGTCGGGCAGTTGCCGCAACAGGGGCGGGTAAGCGTCGTCGAGACAGGTGATGATGTGGTTATCGTGGCCCTGCGACCATTCCAGGTCACGGTCCAGCGCTGCCCGGTCTGGCCGGCGTACGGCATCCACGGCAGCCGATGTCAGTCCGAGCCCGTGCAAGTCACCGGCCGGGGCACGGACCACCAGGGATGGCGAGCCGAAGGTATCCAGCCAGTCAGTCAGCGATTGCTCGCCGCTGCACCCTGCTGAAGCTGCCGCCATGCTGACTACTATACGTCAGCACGGTCCGCAACGTGTCATCCTGCGTCGCTATGACAGCAGGGATTTTTCTGATATCAGGGCGAGCGAACGAAGTCGTTGATGTGGATGGCGCGGGTTGCCTTCATGACCAGGCCGAAGCTGATCTTTTCGTAGGTACGGAAGATCATCACCAGTCCGGCGTCCTCGTCCGGTAGCCTGACGGTGTCGCCATACTTGTTGCTGACTTCGTCGCGAATGACAATGCCTTTCTGGAAGACCCGCATGACATGCCCGATTTCGATACCGTCACGTTCACCAAGGTCGAGCGCCACGACACTGAACTGGCCGATCTGCGTGACGCCATCCAGTACCGAGATGATATGGCCCTCGGTGCCCGGCGGCGTGGCGTGCGGCTGGAAGTACGCCGCGGGTTCAGAGCGGTCGGCCGGCAGCAGGCGATCGCCCACGCGGACCTCGCGGGTGGTCTCGGTCAGCTTGATGGTGGCGGGGTCACCGAAACGCTGTACCGGGCCCGTACCGACGTAGATCGATTCGTAACCCAGCAGTTCATCGGTATCGGGATCGATGTAGGCGCCACCCGTCGTAGATGTCGAACAGGGCCACGTCGTTGCTGTCGATGCCGCGCACGTAGACACGGTCGCCGGCACCGGTAATGACATGCTCGTCCGCGCTCTGCACGACGTACGGCGCGGCTTCAAGCTCGCCTTCATCCACAACCAGCGCGCGAGAGAGGAACTGCTTGATAGCATCCAGCGGGATCGTCGGTATGGCATTCTCGAGGCTCTCCTCGCGAATACGCGGAGACAGCCTGCCGTCGCGAGATACCTGGATGCGCGGCTGGCCGTCGACATAGACCAGATTCAGCACATCGCCCGGGTAGATCAGGTGCGGGTTGCCGACCTGTGGATTGACATACCAGACTTCCGGCCACATCCAGGGGTCACGCAGGAACCTCGCCGAAATATCCCAGAGGGTATCGCCACGGACGACGACATAGCGATCGGGGTGATCCGGATTGAGTGCGACATCTGCAGCAACCAGCGATCCGGTGAGGAGTGCAGCCAAGAGCATTCCGAGCAGTTTCTTGATTGACATAGGTGTCCCTTTACGTCTTGTGTGTATCGGTATCCAGCCGGTTCGCGGCGCGGTAAAACAGGCTGGAGTGGTCAGTCTACGCAGAAGCGGGTCAGTCGCGAGTTTAGCGGAAAAGCCACACAGAACAAAACCTTTTGTCGTGTGCGTGGCAACAGTAACAGCTCCGGTTGTGGTACAGTATATTTGATACTTCGAGCTCCAGTTGTGACGCTAATCACATGACCAACCTCAACATCCTGCACTTTCCCGATCCGCGTCTGCGTAACGTCGCTCAACCTGTCGAGCAGGTGGACGACACTGTGCGCCAGCTTGTCGACGACATGTTCGAAACCATGTACGCGGCACCCGGTATCGGACTCGCCGCAACCCAGGTCAACGTCGCCAGGCGGATCGTTGTCATAGATATATCGGAAGAAAAGGACCAGCCTTTATGCCTTATTAATCCGGAGATACTCGAACTGGACGGTATCGAGGAGATGGAGGAAGGCTGCCTGTCCGTGCCCGGCGTCTTCGAGCAGGTGCAACGCGCCGAGCGGGTGAAGGTGGCCGCGCTGGATCCGTCGGGCAAGCCGTTCGAAATGCAGGCCGACGGCCTGCTGGCCGTGTGCATCCAGCATGAGATCGACCACCTGGACGGCAAGCTGTTCGTCGACTACCTGTCCCAGCTGAAGCGTACACGGATTCGCAAGAAGCTCGAGAAGGAACAGCGCCAGTCACCGGCAGCGGTGGCGACCGGTCACCACGTGATTTGACGCGCCACCCCAATAAATTCAATAAACATAATTAAATCATAAGGTTGGTATTTATGCCAACCCGTTTCCAGGCATGACCATGAAGCTCGTTTTTGCCGGTACACCGGAATTTTCCGTGCCCGCGCTGCAGGCCCTGCTGGCTGGCCCGCCTACCGTGGTGGCCGTCTATACCCAGCCTGACCGGCCGGCCGGCCGTGGCCGGCGTACGACTGCAAGCCCCGTCAAACAGCTGGCACTCGAGGTGGATATACCGGTCAGGCAACCGGCATCGCTCAGGGGAGATGAGGCGCAGCGGCAGCTCGCCGACTGGCAGGCTGACCTGGTGGTGGTGGTGGCCTATGGGCTGATTCTGCCGCAGGCGGTACTGGACCTGCCGCGTCTGGGCTGTATCAACGTGCATGCCTCGCTGTTGCCCCGCTGGCGCGGCGCCGCGCCGATCCAGCGCGCCATCCTGGCCGGTGATACCGAAACCGGTGTATGCCTCATGCAAATGGAGGCCGGACTGGATACGGGGCCAGTGCTGGCCTGCCGGCAAATCCCGATCCTCCAGGACGATACCGGCAGCCGTCTGCATGACCGGCTGGCAGCCCTGGGCGGCGAGCTGCTTGGCGCCGAACTGGACGCGATCGCGGCAGGCAGCCTGCGGCCGCAACCCCAGGACGACGCGCTCGCTACCTATGCACATAAACTGGACAAGCGCGAGGCACGTCTCGACTGGGGCGAGGATGCCGGGTCGCTGGCCCGCAAGATCCGCGCCTTCAACGCCTGGCCGGTGGCCGAAACACGCCTGGATGACCGGCAGTTGCGCATCTGGGAGGCCCGGGCGGAAGATGCCGCTGCCCCGGCGCCGCCGGGCACGGTCCTGTCGGCCGACCGCGACGGCATACGGGTGGCTTGCGGCAAGGGTGTATTGTGCATCCTGTCCCTGCAGTTGCCCGGAGCCCGGCCGGTCACGTCCGCGGATTTCGTCAACGCGCACCGCATCACGGGCATGCGTCTTGGCGCCACGCGCTAGAGCACCTGCACGGGTGCGGGCCGGTACGGTCATGACAGAGGATGTGCGCGCCCTCGCCGCGGGTGTGCTGTTGCAGGTGCTGGGCCACGGCCGATCGCTGGATCAGGTGCTGCCGGAGGCGCAGGCATCCATCACGGATGCGCGCAACGGCGCCCTCCTGCAGGAGCTGTGTTACGGGACAATCCGCTGGTATTACCGGCTTGATGCGATCCTTCGGCAGCTGCTGGACAGGCCACTCAAATCGCGCGATGCGGATATTCGCTGCCTGCTGCTGATCGGCCTGTACCAGCTCGACCGGCTGGCCCTGCCGCAGCGCGTGGCCGTCCATAGCACAGTCCAGGCGACACGCGCACTCGACAAGGACTGGGCACGCGGGCTGGTCAACGCCATCCTGCGCAATTTCCAGCGCCGCCGCGAAAGTCTGCTGCCGACAGCTTGCGACGCTCCGGAGGCGCTGTATGCACACCCACTCTGGCTGATTGAAAGGCTGCGCACGGACTGGCCGGATGAGTGGGCGGTAATTCTCGTCGCGAACAACGCCCGCCCGCCCTTCACGCTGCGGATCAACCGGCAGCGGCTGACGCGGAATGAATATATGGAACGGTTGTCAGAAAACGCGCTGTCCGCCGTGGCCGTCCCGCATGCACCGCAGGCCGTGTGTCTGGACAAGCCGGTCGCGGTGAGTGCGTTGCCCGGATTTGCGTGCGGCGACGTGTCGGTGCAGGATGCTGCCGCCCAGCTGGCTGCGGGCCTGCTGGATCTCGCGCCCGGGCAGCGCGTGCTGGATGCCTGTGCCGCGCCGGGCGGCAAGACATCGCATATCCTCGAGACTGAACCGGCTGTACAGCTCACGGCCGTGGATATCGATGCCGCGCGTCTGCGACGTGTCGCCTCGAACCTGACGCGCCTCACACTGCGGGCGGACCTCGTCGAAGGTGATGCCGGCGCACCGGGTGACTGGTGGGACGGACGTCTGTATCAGCGTATCCTGCTGGACGTACCGTGTTCCGGCACCGGCGTGATACGCCGGCATCCGGACATCAAATTGTTGCGACGTGCGGGTGATGTCAATGCGCTTGCCGGGAGACAGGCCGCGATACTTGACGCCTTGTGGCCCTTGCTGGCGCCAGGCGGTATGCTTCTCTACAGCACCTGCTCGGTGCTGAAGGCGGAGAATAGCGGGCAGATCGGGAACTTTCTTGCGCGTCACGGTAATGCCGTAGAAGTCACTATCGGTGCAGCCTGGGGGCATGGCTGTACGCATGGCAGACAGATTTTTCCCGGCGAGAACCGGATGGACGGATTTTATTTCGCATGTGTACGCAAAAACAGCTGACGGGCATGTCACTGCACAGCCTGCTGCGCGCAGTGGGCGTTGCACTTGCTTTTGTTGCACAGCTGACCGTTTCACCTGCCCTGCAGGCCGGCGAGGCCGGTCAGTTCAGTATTCGGGACGCGCACGTATGGCATGACGAGGACGGCTGGTTTCTGGACGCGCAGTGCGACATCCGCCTGAGCCCTGGTGCCCGTGAAGCGCTGGAAAACGGTGTCCCGCTGGTGTTCGAGTTGCGTGCCCAGATCGTCAAGACCCATGCCTGGCTGTGGGATGTGGTTGAGTATGAGCACATACAGCAGCGTCAGCTTCAGTATCATGCGCTCAGCCGCAGCTACCTGGTCAAGGACATGGGGTCCGGCAGGCAGGGTGTCTACAATCGTCTGGATGATGCGCTGTATGCCGCCGGTCTCATCGACAGCCTGTTGCTGACCGGCGAAACGCTCGACCGGGATCGTAACTATATTGTTCGCCTGCGCGGCAGCCATGACATCGAGTCGCTGCCGACGCCGGTGCGCCTGCTTGCCTACGTGTCTTCGGAGTGGGACATGAACAGCCGGTGGTTTACATGGCCACTGGCACAGTAAAACGTATCGGCTTTGGCATTATTCCCATGCTGGGGCTGTTCGCGTTCCTGCTGGTGTCGCTTTACCTGATGAGCGACGCGACGCATAACTCGGAACGCTTCGGCCAGATATACTCTCTGTTGCTCGGCATCAACGCACTGGGGCTGTTGCTGCTGGGCATACTGGTGGTGGCCAATATCATCAGCCTGGTTCGCCAGCACCGCAACAAGGCGGTCGGCGCGCGCATGACCAGCCGCCTGGTCATCATGTTCGTCATCCTCTCGGTGGTGCCGGTGCTGGTCGTCTACTACTTTTCCCTGCAGTCGATCCAGCGCGGTATCGACAGCTGGTTCGATGTGCGCATCGAACAGGGTCTGGACAATGCACTTGACCTGAGTCGGGCCGCGCTGGATGTGCGCCTGAACGAGGTGCTGGAAGTGACGGTGCAGATGGCGGAGGAAATTTCCAATGCGGCCCCGACCACCGTGCCGCTCACACTCTATGACCTGCGCGTACGTGCAGGTGCTGCGGAAGTTACGCTGATCGGTGCCGACGGGCGGATCGTTGCATCCAGCAGTGCCGAGCTGACGCGGCTGATGCCGCTGCAGCCGCCCGGTGAAATCCTGCTGCTGTTGCAAAACCGCCAGCATTACATCGGTCTCGATCCGGCGGCGGAAGGCGGTTTGTTTGCACGTGCACTCGTGCCGGTACTGTCGGCGCGTGCCGACGGTGAAATCTATACCCTGCAGGTGCTGTACGAGGTATCCGAACGCTTCAGTATGCTCGCCGATGGCGTGCAGTCGGCGTATACACACTATAACGAAATGGCCTGGCTGCGCGGGCCGCTGAAGTTCAGCTATTCGCTGACCCTGTCCATCGTGCTGGTGCTCAGCCTGCTGGCCGCGATCTGGGCGGCATTCCATATGGCCCGGCGCCTGGCGGCGCCGGTGCGCGACCTGGCCGAGGCAACGCGCGCGGTTGCCGATGGCGACTATAGCAAGCGGCTGTCGGTGGCGAGTGACGATGAACTGGGCTTCCTGGTGCGCTCATTCAACGACATGACACGCCGTCTGGCCCGGTCGCGTGACCAGGAAAACCGCAGCAAACGCGAGATCGAGGGTCAGCGCACCTATCTCGAGGCCGTGCTGGCCAGCCTGTCCTCCGGTGTCATCAGTTTCGGCAGGGATTCCGTCATGCGCGCCATCAACCGGCGCGCCAGCGAGAGCCTCGGGGTGGATCTCAAGCCATACCTCGGCAAGGACCTGTCATCACTGGCCGATGACCATCCGTTTCTGCAGCCATTCGTCGATGTGGTCTCACGCCATCGGGGTGGCGGCGATGCCTCGTGGCGTGAGGAAATACTGCTGCAGGGACTACAGGGCCGGCTGGTGTTGATGTGTCGCGGCACGGCGCTGCAGGCATCCGGCCAGAGCGGTGGTGGCATGGTGGTCGTGTTTGACGATATCACCGCGCTGATCCAGGCGCAGCGTGACGCCGCCTGGGGCGAGGTTGCGCGCCGGCTGGCCCACGAGATCAAAAATCCGCTCACCCCGATCCAGCTGTCGGCCGAGCGCTTGCGGCATCGCTATCTCGAGCACATGGCGCAGGAAGATGCTGAAATTCTCGATCGTGCCACGCGTACCATCGTCAACCAGGTCGAGGCCATGAAAAAGATGGTCAATGCCTTCAGTGAATATGCGCGTGTGCCGCAGATCAACCTGGAGCCAATGAACCTGCATGAGGTGGTGCTGGAGGTGCTCGACCTGTACCGCAATCACGATGCGCGCGTCGGAATCCGCGCCCAGCTGGACGCGAAAACACCTGTCATGGAGGGTGATGCCGGCAGGATACGGCAGTTACTGCACAACCTGCTGAAAAACGCCCTGGAAGCCGTGAAGGATCTGCCCGAGGCCCAGGTGCTGGTCGCGACGCGCATCGAACACCTGCCCGATATGGATCTGCTGGCCCTGTGCGTCAGTGATAACGGACCCGGCTTCGATACCGATATACTGGTGTCGAGGAACATGGTGGCTATATCAGTGCTGAATCCTCCGAGGGTGGTGGTGCGCGCGTTATCGTCAGGTTCCTGTTGTCGGGCAGGCGCGCTGCGGGCGATGACAGCAGGCCGGAGGCCAGGGAAAGCGCCGGCGATACGCCGGCGTGAGCTATAATCACCGCGCTGCAAGCAGCATGTCGGGCGACAGGGGCGAAATGAACATATTTGCGGAACAGATTACATGACAGGTCGGCATATTCTGGTCGTCGATGACGAGCCGGATATCCGCACCCTGGTGCAGGATATCCTCGAAGACGAAGGCTATACCGTGACCACGGCCGAGGGCGGCGAGTCAGCGCGCAAGGCGCGACGCACGCGCCGACCGGATCTTGTCCTGCTCGATATCTGGATGGAGGATATCGACGGCATTTCGCTGTTGCGGGAATGGTCGGAAAACGGTGGCCTGCCCTGCCCGGTGATCATGATGTCCGGACACGCTACTGTGGAAACCGCCGTCGAGGCGACCCGTCTCGGCGCCTATGACTTTATCGAGAAGCCCATTTCACTCGCCAAGCTGTTGCTGACCATCGAGCGGGCATTCGAGAGTGCACGATTGCAGCAGGAGAACACGGACCTGCGCGGGCAGGCCCTGCCGGTGGTCGAACCGATCGGCAAGTCCGCCAGCATGGAACAGTTGCGTGAGCAGGCCCGCAAGATCGCGCAGTCAGGCAGCTGGGTGCTGATCAGCGGCGAGGCCGGCGTCGGCAAGGGGACCTTTGCACGCTACATACATGACCAGAGCCCGCAGCGGGACGGGCCATACGTCGGGATCGCGGTCGGTTCCATGACGGTGGAAAATTCGGCAGCGGAACTGTTTGGTCATGAAGAAGGCGAGGCCGTAAGTTACGGCAGGCTGGAGCAGGCCAACGGCGGCACGCTGTGCATTGGTGATATCGCCGACATGGACCTGCAAACACAGGCACGCCTGCTGAGCGTATTCCAGACACATTCGTTCAAGCGGGTCGGCGGCAGTGAAGACGTCGAGGTGGATCTGCGGATTATCGCCACCACGCACAGTAATCTCGAGGAAGAGGTCGCGGCCGGTCGCTTTCGCGATGACCTGTTCTACCACCTGAACGTGGTGCCGATGCATATTCCGGCATTGCGCGAGCATGCGGATGACGTGCACGAATTGCTCAACTACTACATCGATTACCTGGTCAGCCATGAGCGACTGTCCTACCGGCATTTCACGGTCGCGGCACAGAACCGTTTGCGGAGTTACGAGTGGCCGGGAAATATCCGCGAGCTGCGTAATCTGGTGCAGCGCCTGCTTATCCTGGGCAACAGCGAGGAAATCGAGCTGGATGAGGTCGAGCAGGCCATCAGCAGTGTGCAGCCAGGCGAGCGCGAGGGTGAACTCCCCGCCATGCCCTACAACCTGCCGCTGCGCGAGGCGCGCGAGCAGTTCGAACACGATTACCTGGTTCACCAGTTGCGCGAGGTCGGCGGCAGTGTCGGCAAGCTGGCCAA
>CAMYKJ010000038.1 GCA_947258945.1 uncultured Ectothiorhodospiraceae bacterium | reverse complement strand
GCGTCGAGTATCGCGTCGTCGGTAAAATAGGCATTCTCGATATAGATATAGCTTTTCGCATTGCGGATCGCTGCCAGCTGGGCGCGGTAGATCTGCGAGTCCATGGGTCGGGTGAACAGTACCCGCACAGGATAATCACCTGCCTGCGTGTCGCGGCCGGCGGGCTTGTACTTGCGCAGCATCAATTGCAGGTCGCCGAGGAACCGCTCATGCACCCAGGCCCTGAAAAAATCCTCGCGCAGGATATCCACCACGGGCCCTTCCAGTTCGATCATCATGTCATGCCAGTCATAGCGGTACTCGCGGCCGAAGTTCATGCCGCCGATGAAACCGATGTGTTTATCCACCACAACCGACTTGCTGTGGTCGCCTGTCAGCCAGAAGTTCGAGATGCTCTTGACCTTGATCCTGGAATCCTTCCTCAGGTAGTCGAAGATCGAGGCCGGCGCCCTGTGGCGCGCAGGCAATGATTCGGCTTCTTCCATTGATGAACCGATAGTGCCGAGTCCATCCAGCAGTACCCTGATACCCACTTCCCGGGATCGTGCCCTGAGGATGTCGGCCAACTTGATGGCGTAGTCATCGTCATCGAAGATATACATCCTGATGTCGATCGACTCCCTGGCGGATTGCATCACATCAATCAGGCGCGGGAAGAACTCCACGCCATCCACCAGATAACTCATGCGCCCGGTCGTGGCCTGTGTGCCGGTGATTTCGTCGAGCCGTCTTTCCCAGGCCGGCAGGTCCATGCCGGGAGCCTTGCTGAGCGGCGGTACGTGTTCCGTGCGTTGTGGCAGCAGCACGGTGCGGTGCAGCGTGTCCACCACGTCCTGGCTGGTGCGGGCCAACAGCCCGCATCTGGCCGATTATCACGTGGGTGGTGACGCGCACAGGCGCAATATCGCTTCTGGTGCCCGCTGCCTGGCTGTCAACGGGGCGACTGGTCAGGAACAGCACCCGCCCCGCATCCAGGTCGGCATACACAAACGGCGTTGCATCGGGCCCCGCGGCGCCGGTATTCAGCAGTAATTGCCGGCCGGTGACAGCCTCCGCGGCAACGTAGTCCGACAGGACCGATAGTAATACCTCCAGTACCTGCTCGAACGAGTAGCTGTACTTGACGTGCACATCGGCCGGCTTGTTCTCGATCAGGGCCCACTGCAGGGTGCCGGTGTCATCGTACCAGGTGAACCACTCCTCCAGCTGCAGAATATCGATGACGGCACCGGTGTGTGGCTGCGCGGGCGTCAGCGTTTTGCGCAGCAGGTGAAATACGGTTGCCCAGTGCGTGGCGGGCAATATATGCAGCGCCTGCCGGCCGGCGGCCGGGGGTGTTTGCCAGGCCGCTTCCTGCACGGCTTGCAGGGTGACTTCCGTCGCTACGCCTGCCGTCCTTTTCGATGCCAGTAACCCGGCACCTTTCATGGCGGGCAGGGCAGGCTTGCGCCAGGTACCCGCGGAGTATGCCACTTCGCTGCCTGAGCGATAGCGGATATAAAACCGGTTATCCTCCAGATAGGCCGACTCCGCAATGAATTCCGCGAGTGTCTCAATGGCAGGCCCGTCACGCTGTGACAGACGTGCATCCCCGTCGCTGCCTGCCACCGGTTCCGCGGGTTGCGTACTGCAGGCCAAAATCAGCAGACCCAGGGTACTGATTGTCAGCAACCGCCATGTGGCGAGATCAGACAGTTTGCCGGGCCGGGCTAACGGCGTATTGATAAACAGGTTGGTCAAGAGCCGCTATCCCGTGTGAACAGGCCTCAGGGGTTTCCGTCCCAGTCCTTGCCGCTGCCTTCCTGCAGGGTGATGAAGGAGTCGATGCCGATGTCGTGCCAGATCTCGCGGGTCCCCTGCGGCCACACCACGCCAATCGCCTGCACGTCGGTGCCGGCACCCAGCCCGAAATGCACCCGGTCATCACTGGCACTCAGATAGCTGCCGTCGGTATGCGTCCGGCGCCATAGCGGCGGTTTACCTGCACGCAACAGCGCCACCCGTGCGCCCAGGCCGGCACGATTGGAGCGCGTGCCCTGCAACCGTACCGTCAACCAGTGGTTGTCTCCGTCGATCGTGTTACGCAACAGGCGGGCCGGTCCGTTGTTGTTCGCCACCACGATATCGATATCGCCGTCATTGTCGAGATCGCCAAAGGCGGCACCGCGACTGACCTCGACCAGCGCCAGTGCCGGCCCCGACTGTTCGGTCATGTCACTGAAGCCGTCGCGGCCGTCATTACGAATAAGCTGGTTACGCTCCTGGTAGGGAAACGGCTGACCGCGCAACGATTCCTCGATCCTGACTGCGCCGTTGGCGACAAACAGGTCGAGGTCGCTGTCGTTGTCGAAGTCGAGCCACTCCGCGCCGAAACCGGTGTACTGCAGACTGATTCGTCCCAGCTTGTGCGCATCGGTTGCGTCGAGGAAGTTGCCGGTACCGTCGTTGACATACAGGGTATTGGTCTCGCGGTCGAGGTGGGTCATGAACAGGTCCTCGTCACCATCGCCGTCGAAATCGCCGGCCGTCACACCCATGCTGGCCTCCGCCTTGCCGTAGGCATTGATGGCAACCCCGGCCATCAGGGCGGTGTTCTCGAAGCGGCCGTTGCCCTGGTTGATCCACAGCTGGTTGTCGTCGCCGTCGTTGGCGACATAGATATCCTGCCAGCCATCGCCGTTGTAATCCGCGCAGGTCACGCCCAGTCCGGGGCCGAAGGCCACACCCAGCCCCGCCGCATCGCTGACATCGGTGAAACGGCCGTCGCCGTCGTTGCGAAACAGCCGGTCGCGCACCGGCCGGTAGGACTGCGGGCCGCAATAATCAAGCGTGCCATCCCCGCCGGCGCACTGCTTGTTGCCCGCGACGGTAAAGTGCACGTAGTTGGCGACGAACAGGTCGAGGTCGCCGTCGCGGTCGTAGTCAAGGAAGGCGGCACTGGTGCTCCAGCGCGGGTCATCGACGCCGGCCGCGGAAGTAACGTCGATGAAGCGGCCGTCACCCTGGTTGTGATAGAGGACGTTCGTGCCGAAGGCGGTGACGTAGAAATCGGTGTAGCCGTCGTTGTCATAGTCGCCGGTTGCCACACCCTGGGCATAGCCCGCGTGACCCAGCCCGGCCAGGTCCGTCACATCGGTAAAGCGCAGCATTCCATCCGCTTGCAGCTCGTTGCGGAACAGGCGGTCGCCGGTCGGCTGGCCGGCCGGCAGCGGGAACAGGGCCTGTGCGGGCGACTGGCCGGGATCGGGCATGCCTGCCTGTGGCAGGTACACATCGAGGTCACCGTCGCGATCATAATCCAGCAGGGCGACGCCCGGACCGAACACCTCGGGCTGGTAGTAGGCGCCACTGGCACCGTTAAAATGCGTGAACACCAGTCCGCTGGCGGCTGCCACCTCGACAAACGGTTCGCCGGGTTGCGGCGCCGGCACCGACTGCGTCGCTTTGTCTCCTTCACAACCGGCCAGCAAAACTATTACGACAGCCGATAGTGCCCAACCGCGCCGGATCAAAATTGCCTTCATTGAGTTTCCCGCCAATGTGTCATGGTCTGCGTGATTTCGCGCAGCAGTCGTTCCTGTCCCTGTGCCGCGGCCTGCGTACGTGCCTGCTCCAGCAGGGTCATGGCACGCTCGTGCTCGCCGGCCTCCCGGTATACCTGTGCAATGCGCTGCAGGTACAGCGTCTGGTCACTGTCGCTGCGCTGCGCCACCCTGTCCAGATGGGTTGTTGCCTCGGTGCGCCGGTCTGTGAGCATGAGCAGGCGTCCGAGCAGCAGGCCGGCCCGCCGATTGTTCGGATCGTTTTCGAGTGCCGTGCGATAGTGCCGTTCGGCCCCGGCCTGTTGCTGTAATTCCTCCGCTGCCTGCCCGAGCAGGGTGTGCGCGGCGCTGTGGTCCGGATTGGCAGCCAGCACTTTCTCGAACGCCGCGGCGGCATCCGCAAAGCGGCCCTGTTCGGCAAGCAGGGTGCCATACTCGAGATTGGCCATGACGGCATTGGGCTCGATGGCCGTGACCGCCCGGTAATGCCGTTCCACACCGTCGGCATCGTTGAGGCGATGGTACAGTCTGATTAACTGGCTGTGGGCCTCGATTGACTGCGGTTCGACCTTAATGGCCTGCTCCAGTGCCAGCAGGGCCTCTCGCGGCTGTCCCCTGGCCTGCAGGCGCTTCGCCCGGCGCACGTGCGCCGTTGCACTGATATCAAGCGCATCCAGCGACTCCAGCAGCGGATCGACATGCGGTGGTGTCTGCTTCGGCTGTAGTCGATAGCGTTCCATGTGGGCCTGCGCCAGTTCAGAGTCGCCCCGGTTACGAAAGGCCAGCGCCAGTGCATAGTGCGCCGGCCCGAAATCCCTGTACAGTTCGACTGCACGGCGATTGTTGCCGATGGCACCCTCCGCATCATCCAGGGCGGCCAGTACCTGTGCCAGCCTGTGATGCGCCCAGGCCGAGTCCGGTTCCTGTGCCAGCAGGTCCTCGAACAAGGTCTGTGCCTGTGCCAGCTCGCCGGTCTTGAACAGGACTTCACCGAGCCGCAGCCGTGCCGGCGCATAATCCGGTTGCAGTCTGATGACTGCACGCAGATTGGCGGTCGCCCCGGCATCGTCGCCCGTCTGGGCCTGGGCAATACCCAGCAGGTAGGCCGTTTCATAGTCCCCGGGCTGCAGCACCCGGGCCCGCTGGTAGCAGCGGATGGCCGGGGATTGCAGCTTGTAGGCATGCAATATCTTGCCCAGGCGGAGGTTGCGCCGGGCATCCCGGGGGGCCTCCAGCAGCTGTGCCCGGGCCGCCAGGATCTGCTGCCGGACCGGTTCGGCAAATTCCACAACCGTCAGCTCGGGGATGTCCGGCAGGTCGGGGTCCCCCGGCTGAAGGCATCCGGTGATGGCGGCGATTGCCAGCAGGCCCGGCAGGGCCCGGATCATGTAACGTTTTGTCTTTTGCATAACAATGGCGCCAGCTGGTTTTCACCTGCCAGTACGGAGCTTGCGGCTTTACCGGGGTATTTATGGAGGGTCTTAGGAAGCAGATTGCATGCTAACATGCGTTTGCTTCTATGTATAAAGGGAAAAACAGCTACTACAAAAATTCCAAGATCAGTGAGGCCCGATTTCGTCGTCTGATGAAGGCCTTTGCCCTGGATCTGACGGCCAGTGATGCGGCCAGGTTGACTGGTATCAGCACGCGCTCCGTCAATGCGATTTATCTCAAAACACGCCAGCGGATCGCGGAGTACTGTGAAGCACAGTCGCCTTATTCGGGAGAAGTAGAACTGGACGAGTCCTACTTCGGCCCTAAAAGGATTCGAGGCAAGCGAGGCCGAGGAGCTGGCAGTAAGACGATCGTATTTGGTGTATTCAAGCGTAATGGTCATGTGTATACAGAAATCGTACCGGATGCGAAGAAAAAGACTTTATTAGCAGTAATTCGGGGCCGCGTGGATCTGGGCAGTGTAATTCATACGGATGGCTGGCGTGCCTATGATGGTCTTGTCGATTTGGGTTATGAAAAGCATTTTCGAGTTCATCATGGAGCCAACGAATTTGCTGCAGGCGATCGTCATATCAATGGTATTGAGTCATTCTGGGCCTATGCAAAGCTGCGACTGAGTCGATTTAAAGGGTTGCCAAAGCACACATTCTACTTACACTTGAAGGAAACCGAGTTCAGATTCAACCATCGTCGTGAAGACCTCTACAAACGATTGCTGAAACTACTTCGGGATCACCCAATTTGAGTTAATCTGCTTCCTAAGACCCTTATGGAATACTGATTATATAGATATAGCCGTGGCAGTTTTAAGGCCGCCGTTCAAAGGTTTGAACACTGCGTGACCGGGATGAAAACCGGCTGACTTGCGGTCTGCCAAATTGACACAGATCAACGTATAAAGTATTGAAATCAGGCATTGTTCAGGTTAATACTATATTATAACAACTACGGATGATCGCTACCTGATCCCGCCACCTCGATCAGGGGTTCCTGTTTTGTGCGCCAGCAGGACGATGCATTACGCGCCTGGATATTCCGGATGCAAATGCCAGTAATCCCCGAAGCGTTCAGGAGAAGACACATTGTTAGAGACTGGCAGCAGTAACAACTACCGCAAGATCGATCCCTCGTCACTGGACATTGTCCGTACCCACCTCGCTACCCGGGTGGTCGGACAGCATGCGCTGGTCGACAATATGCTGATCTGCCTGGTGAGCGATGGGCACCTGCTGGTGGAAGGCATGCCCGGTCTGGCCAAGACCACGGCGGTCAAGGCCCTGGCCGAGTCGATCGAAGGCGATTACCACCGCATCCAGTTCACGCCCGACCTGTTGCCGTCCGACCTGATCGGCACGGATATCTACCGCCATGAGAAGGGCAATTTCGAGTTTCGTGCCGGCCCCCTGTTTCACAACATCCTGCTGGCCGACGAGGTCAACCGGGCGCCGGCCAAGGTGCAGTCGGCGCTGCTCGAGGCCATGGGCGAGCACCAGGTCACGGTCGGCCTGAAAACCTACACCCTGCCAAAACTGTTTATGGTGCTGGCCACGCAGAATCCGATTGAACAGGAAGGTACCTATAACCTGCCAGAGGCCCAGCTCGATCGCTTCCTGATGCATGTCTGGGTCGGGTATCCGAACCGTGAGGAAGAACTTGCCATCCTGGCGCTCGACAACGACCAGCAGCACACTGCTCCGCAACCGCCGGCCGATCTATTGTCCCAGGAGGACCTGTTCAGGATCCGTGAGGATGCATCCAACCTGTATCTGGACCCGCGCTTGAATGAATATATCGTGGATGTCGTGCAGGCCAGCCGCAAACCCGAGGCCTATGACGAGAGCCTCAAGCGCTGGTGCCGCTTCGGCGCCTCACCCCGCGCCACCCTGGCGCTGGCGCGTTGCGCCCGGGCCCGGGCCTGGCTGGATGGTGATGATTTCGTTGCCCCGCAGCATATCCAGGCGGTGGCGCCGGATGTCATGCGGCATCGTATCCTGCTGACCTTCGAGGGCGAGGCCGAGGGCGTGACCACGGATGACTACATCAGTCGCCTGCTGGAGGTTGTGGCTGTTCCGTGATGAACGGGATACAACCCGCAGTCAATTACAGTAGTCGATGAGTCTCCACCCGCAGCTTGATGATCTGCTTGAACTGCGCCATCAGGCGCACACCCTTGGCGTGGCAGCCCATCACCTGGTCAATTCCACCTTCACCGGTTTATATGCCTCCGTGTTTCGCGGCACCGGGCTGGATTTCGATGAGGTGCGCGAATACCGCGAAGGCGACGATATCCGCAATATGGACTGGCTGGTGACGGCC
>CAMYKJ010000037.1 GCA_947258945.1 uncultured Ectothiorhodospiraceae bacterium | reverse complement strand
TTGTCGATACCGCGCTGGCGCAGGTGTTCGATGCAGCGGTCGATGGCATAGCCCTTGGCGAAGCCGCCGAGGTCATAGGCGGCCAGCGGGTTGCGGCTGGCGAGCCGGTCACCGTCGAGCGTGATGTCATCGACGTCCGGCGCCTGTGCCAGCCAGGCCTCGATCGCAGCAGGTTCCGGCAGGGTGCCTTCAGGCAGGGGCGTGCCCTGAAACCCCCACAGTGCAAGCAGCCTGCCGATTACCGGGTTGAACAGGCCGTTGCTCAGCGTGGACAGGCGGTTGGCCTCGACGATCAGTGGCAGGAGCGCGGAATCGGCCTGGATGGGCTGTCCGTCTGCCAGTGCCGCATTCACCCGGGTCAGCGGGCCGGGCTCCCAGGCGTGCCAGTCGCGGTGCCAGCCGAGCAACAGCTGTTCCAGTTCGGCACTGGCCTGTTCCGCCAGCGCCGGTTCGACACCGTCGATGGTGATGTCGATGACCGTGCCGAAGGCGAGTACCTGGTCGTGAAACACGGGGCCGGACTGCCGGGCGCAGCCGGCCGCCAGCAGGCACAGCACACAAAGAATGCGCAGGGTGCTCACCGCTGCTGCAGCCGTTTCTCGATGGTATCCATCAGTTGACCGGCGATATCGGTTTTGTAGATCTTGTCGAGTTCGCGAATACAGGTCGGGCTGGTGATGTTGATCTCGGTGAGATAGTCGCCGATGACATCCAGCCCGACGAACAGCAGCCCCTGCTCGCGCAGCGTCGGGCCGACCTGCTGGCAGATCCAGTGGTCGCGCTCGTTGAGGTCGACACCCTTGCCGGTGGCGCCGGCCGCCAGGTTGCCGCGAGTCTCGCCGGCCGCCGGGATGCGCGCCAGTGCATGCGGGAACGGTTCGCCGTCGATCAACAGGATGCGCTTGTCGCCCTGTGCGATCTCGGGGATATAGCGTTGTGCCATGGCAGTCTGCCGGCCGTCGTCGGTGATGGTCTCGAGGATGACATGCAGGTTGGGATCATCTTTCCGCACGCGGAACACCGAGGCACCCCCCATGCCGTTGAGGGGCTTCACCACGATATCACCGTGTTCGTGGATAAACGCCTCCAGTACCTGCTTGTCGCGGGAGACGCGCATGGGGGCACAGCATTGCATGAACCACGCGGTATACAGCTTCTCGCTGGCATTGCGCACCGAGGTGGGCCGGTTGACGACCAGGACGCCGTCTGCCTCGGCACGTTCCAGCAGGAAGCCGGTGTACAGGTACTCGAGATCGACCGGCGGGTCCTTGCGCATCAGGACCACGTCAAGTTCGGACAGCGGGCGGGTGGTGGCCTCGCCCAGGGTAAACCAGTTGTGCTCGTCCGCGTGGACCGTCAGCGGGGTCATGCGGGCCTGGCAGTGGCTGTCCTCCAGAAACAGGTCGTCCTGTTCCATATAGTACAGCGACCAGCCACGCTGCTGTGCCGCCAGCAGCATGGCCAGAGTGCTGTCCTTGTGAAAATTGATGGCCCCGATCGGGTCCATGACGACGCCGAGTTTGATGTCCATTTGCTTCCTTTTTTGCTGGTTTGGGAGGGGCTCGCGGCCCGTGGTTCGCCGGTCGTAAAGTTTGCAGACAGAATGACGATAAATCGTTGTATCAGAATGCCAATACTAAATTAAATCGCTTCGGGAAGTGGCCGTGACATGGGCGGGGGCGCGGGGAAGACTCGGGTATTGGTTTAAATGTCTGACAAAACAAACATATAGAGGTCATCATGCAAAGTAGCGTACCGGCTGGTGATATGACGGCCCCCGACAGCATCGACGGGGCCACCGAGACCGATAGCCAAGCGACCACGAAGATCATGGTCATCGACGACAGCAAGACGATTCGCCGCACGGCCGAGACCTTGCTCAGGAACGAAGGTTTTGAGGTCATCGTCGCGACCGACGGGTTCGAGGCGCTCAGCATGATCGCCGACCACCGACCCAGCCTGATTTTTCTCGACATCATGATGCCGCGCCTCGATGGCTACCAGACCTGCGCACTGATCAAGCATCACAAGATATTCCGTCATACCCCGGTCGTCATGCTTTCCAGCAAGGACGGTCTGTTCGACCGTGCCCGCGGGCGGGTCGTCGGGTCCGATCATTACATTACCAAGCCGTTCACTCGGGAAGAGTTGCTGGCGGCAATCGAACAGCATTGTACCTCCGGCACGGGCAGCTGAATCCATACTGATGATTGCTACCCGCTGACAGATTAAAGAGGCACCACCGATGAAACACATAATGATAGTTGACGACTCTCCGACCGATACTCACGTGCTCAAGAAAATGCTCGAGAAGAACGGCTACTCCACCGTGACAGCGGGTAATGCCCAGGAGGGTATCGAGACGGCCAGGCGTGAAAAACCCGACCTTATCCTGATGGATGTCGTGATGCCCGGGCTGAACGGATTTCAGGCCACGCGGCAACTGACCTCTGATCCGGAAACGGCCGACATCCCGGTCATAATCGTGACCCGCAAGGATCAGCAGGTGGACCGGGTATGGGGCATGCGCCAGGGCGCATCGAACTACGTAACCAAGCCGGTGCGCGAAAACACGCTGCTGACACTCATCAACCAGGCGCTTGCGGCATAAGGCTATGGAACAGATGAACAGCACACATCCGGTCGAGTATCTCAAGGCAATCGAGGACGGCTGCCGGGGGACCGGTGGCAGCCACGAGGACCAGACCGAGACGACGAAGGAATGGGCCGGTATTACCTATCGCATCGGCAACAATGACCTGGTCTCGCAGCTTGGCGAGGTGGTTGAGATTCTGGACGTTCCGGAACTTTCCAGGGTGCCGTTGACGCAGCCATGGGTGCGCGGCATCGCGAATATCCGCGGCAACCTGCTGCCGGTGATTGACCTGAGTGGATGCCTGACCGGTTCAGTGATCAGGATTACCGGCAAGGCCCGCGTACTCGTGATCGATTACAACGGTTTCTATTCCGGTCTGATCGTTGACGAAGTGCTCGGGCTGAAACATTTCATGGATGATGAATATTCGCTTGAAGATGCAGAGGTTGATGAATTCCTCTTGCCTTATACGCAGCACGTATTTCGCCGGGGCAGTCTGACCTGGGCGATCTTCAGTCTGCACAAACTTGCTGATTCACCACAATTCCTGCAGGCCGCCGTCTGACGGATTGCAGGTAACAGAGGGCTGACCCCGTAACCATATATTGTGACCAAATCTGTCAGGAGACGGACCATTATGAAGATGTTCAATACGAAGAAGGGTGGAGCAAGGAGCACAATGAAGATGTATTTCTTCATTATGCTGTGTGCTGTAAGTGCAATGGTCTGGACCTTCGTAACAGTGGGCGACCATGCAAGCAGACACCAGTCGCGCATGACCGATGTCAGCGAGCAGCTTATCCAGTCGCAGCGAGTCGCGAAATACGCGCTGGCAGCGACGTCTGGCGATGACACCGCCTTCAGCAGGATGAGCCAGTCCAAGAAGGCTTTCAGCAGCATTCTCAAAAAGCAGATGAACGATTTCGGTAACGGAGCCGGTTCGGGCAAGTCGCCGGAAAGTCTGGCCGTGGTCCATCTGGACAAGACCTGGAACGGATTTCGTCCCAATATCGATGCAGTGCTGGAAGGCCAGGTCCTGATCATGGCCATGGCCGAATCAACCAGTCTCATGTCAGAGGTTATGCCCCAGTTGATGGAGCATACCCAGGATGTGACCAACACGCTGGTGAAGCAGGGTGCCAGTTCGGCACAGGTAAAGCTTGCCAGTAACCAGTCCGTGCTGGGTCAGCGGATTGTCAACAGCCTGAACGACGTCATGCGGGGCATCGATACCGAGTCCGCCGCCATCCTGTTTGCTGCAGATACGAAGGAATTCGGTCGCGTACTGGACGGCTTCATGCGCGGTACCGGCGGCATAAAAAAATTGCAGGGCAAGACACTCAAGGACAAGCTGCAGAAGATCGCGCTGCTGTTCAGCCGGGTCAGCGACAATGTGGGTACTATTGTCGAAAATGCGGATGAACTGGTTACCATTCAGGCCGCGGTGGCGGGCATTACCGGACAGAGCGAAATGCTCTTTAACGCAGCCAACAAGCTCAAGACGGAACTGGCAGCCAGTGCGGCAAGCCGTCTGGTCAGCAACAAGCTGGCGTATGTTTTCGGTGCTGTTGCACTGTTCATGATATTCCTCATGGGTTTCGAAACCCTCATGAATACACGCAAGCGCAGCCACCTGGTCGAGGGCGAGAACGTGCATAACCAGGAAGCCATCGTGCGGCTGCTTGACGAAATGGGCGACCTTGCATCCGGTGACCTGACGGTGCGCACGACCGTGACCGAGGATTTCACGGGCGCAATTGCAGACTCCATCAATGTGACGGTGGACTCGCTACGTGGCCTGGTGAAAACCATCAACGATACCTCGTCCAAGCTGTCGTCATCGGTGCAGGAAACCAACCAGATCGCGACCCAGCTGGCGACCGCCAGCAAGAAGCAGTTCGAGGACATCAACGTGGCCGGCAAGTCCATTGCCGACATGTCAATGACCATGTCCGAGGTGTCCACGAACGCCAATGAATCATCCAAGGTGGCCATGCGATCGGTGGAAATCGCCAAGAAGGGCGGCGAGGCCGTGCAGCGTACGATGGACGGTATGGACACGATTCGCGAACATATCCAGGAGACTTCGAAACGAATCAAGCGACTCGGCGAAAGCTCCCAGGAAATCGGCGACATCGTCGAGCTTATCAACGACATTGCCGAGCAAACCAACATCCTGGCACTGAATGCATCCATCCAGGCGGCCATGGCGGGTGAGGCAGGCCGCGGTTTCGCGGTGGTTGCTGACGAAGTTCAGCGACTCGCCGAGCGGTCGGCAAACGCGACCAAGCAGATCGAGGCCCTGGTGAAAACGATTCAGGCCGACACCAACGAGGCAGTTATTTCCATGGAGAAAAGTACCTCGGGTGTGGTCAACGGTGCCCAGCTTGCAGAGGATGCCGGTAGCGCGCTTGAAGAGATCGAGAGCGTGTCCGACCAGCTCGCCGATCTGATTCAGAGTATATCCAGCGACGCGCAGGAACAGGCGGTTGCAGCTGCCGAGCTGACCACAGCCATGAGTGGCATTCAGAAGCTGACTACCCAGGCAACCGAAGGTGCCGGGAAGACATCGCGATCGATTGATGGCCTGTCCAGTCTGGCACAGGATCTCGATACTTCGGTGGCAGGCTTCAAGCTGCCGCAGTAAGACATTGTCATGATAATCGGAGACCGGAGGTGAATTTCACCGCCGGACTTGCCCGGGTAAATGATGCGTATATTGCAACAGGCTGGTCACGTTATTACAGGTCCTGCATCGCTGGCGCAGGTATCAGGCATCGCCGTCATCCGGTAGCAGTCTGCAAGGGAACATTATGCAAGAAGCAATCGATTACAACGCACTGAGCTGGATCCGCAAGGAACTGGCCGAGACCCTGAAACAGGCGCGGCATTATCTCGAGGAATATGCCGGCAGCAAGAGCAGGGAATCCCTGCAGGGGTGCGTTGCGCATCTGCACGAGGCGCGCGGTCCGCTGCAGATGGTGAATCTGAAGGGGGCCGATCTCCTGACCGGTGAGATGGAGGAGGTGCTTGCCGACCTGCTGCTGGATTCCGTAGACCAGCCGGAAACCGCGCTGGAGCTGCTGATGCAGGGCTTCCTGGAGATTCCGGAATATCTCTACAGTCTTCGTGCAGGTCGTCCGGACAAGCTGGATGTACTGTTTCCGCTGATCAACAGCCTGCGTGCAACCCGTGGCGAGCAGCCACTCGAGGAAGATGCCGTGTTTTCCCCGGACCTGTCGGTCAGGGTGCCGGTTACAGTCTTCGACATGCGGGCGGAGCATGCGCAGCAGGATGTCGCAGCCCTGGCACGGGCGGCACGAACCCGTTTTCAGGGCGGTCTGCTGGACTGGTACCGTAACGGTGCAAGCGGCACCGGCTTGCAGATGCTCGTCGATATACTCAATCACCTGCAGCAGAATGCCGGCAGTGAACCGGTCGCGCGCCTGTGGTGGGTGGCTGCCGGCGTGGCGGAACTGCTGCAGGATGGCGCACTGGAGGTCACGCCGGGCATCAAGCGCCTGTTCGGCCAGATCGACCGGCATATCAAGCGGCTCATGGAGCAGGGTGAGGCAGTCTTCTCCGACTTGCTGACAGACGATTTAGTGAAGAACCTGCTGTACCAGGTCTATAAATCGGGAGGCGGTTCCGCGCGCATCGCATCTATCAGGTCGACCTACGGTCTGGGGATATCAGCGGATGAAAGCGCATCTGCGGACAGCAGCGACGGTCTTCCGACCTGCAGCGAGGAATTGCTGCAGACCGTGTCCGGTACCGTACGCGAGGACATTGGACGCATCAAGGAACAGCTGGATGAATTCCTGAAAAGCGATCGCACCGGCACCGAGGTGCTGGCTACCGTCGCCGACGAACTGCATGCGCTCGG
>CAMYKJ010000036.1 GCA_947258945.1 uncultured Ectothiorhodospiraceae bacterium | reverse complement strand
AAATAGCCCAATTTTATTGGACAGTGTAAGTCGTATAAAGATATGAAATAACAATAAGATACACTGTTTCAGCTGGAACACTACGAACCAGGCGGTCGGAGGTTCGAATCCTTCCGGGCGCGCCATATTGCTAAAAGGCTTACACAATCGTGTGAGCCTTTTGCATTTCGACCATTGATGCAAGCCATCTTGTCGGGGTCCTGCCCGCTGCGCAATGTCCGGGTGGATCTTCCACGATGCAAACGTTTTCGCGGTAAATGCGAACCAACACCGGAATTGGCATGAAATGGCCAGCATCCGGAATCGACATGCTCTAGTTTGGAGTCAATAAAATTGAAAGTAACGATGGCGGTTGCACAGCTCTAGTCGAGTAACTGCGCCACACATTGACCAGACAGGATTAATCACCATTACAGGCAGGATCACCATGATGAAATCGAGACGCAGCTTATTGTTCCTGTTTGCCTTGCTGATGAGTACTCACGGCTGGGCGACAACAGAATCCTACGGATACCCGCTTGCCGATCCCTATGCGGCGACGGTAATCGGCACCCCGCGTGATCTGAAGGCTGAGCCAAAACCAATACGCGGTGGGCATGTCAAGAATTTCAAACTGAAGCTGTTCGAGGACCGGGCAAAGCCGGATATCTTCTGGTATGACCAGGGTCTGCGAACCGCTGTGGCCTATCAGAAGCACAAGGCACCCCTGATATTTCTGATTGCCGGTACCGGGGCCAGCTTTGATTCACCCAAGAACCGGGGCCTGGCGCGCGCCTTCTACAAGGCAGGTTTTCACGTGGCTGCGATTTCCTCGTCCACGCATCCCAATTTCATTATTTCAGCGTCTTCGTCACGTCTTCCCGGTCATCTCATGGATGATTCCAGGGATATGTACCGGGCCATGGAACTGTTGATGGAGAAGCTTGGCGATAGCGTCGAGGTCAGTGACTTTTACATCACGGGTTACAGCCTGGGTGGCGCACAGGCGGCCTTCCTGTCGAAACTGGATGAAGACAAACGTGCCTTTAATTTCAAGAAGGTGCTGATGATCAACCCCCCGGTCAGCCTGTTCAACTCGGTGATGATTCTCGATGGCATGCTGGATAGCATACCCGGGGGCGTGGACAACTTTCAGGCTTTTCTGGACCGCCTGATGGACGCATTCACGGAGGTTTATACGACCGAGGATCAAGTCGAATTCAACGATGAGTTCCTCTATAACGTCTACAAGTATCGTCCACCGAAGGACGAAGAACCGCTGGCCGCACTGATCGGAACGTCCTTCCGGATGTCATCGGCGAGCATGGTATTCACAAGTGACCTGATGACGAATGCCGGCTATATCGTGCCAAAGAACCGGGTGCTGTCGCGTTCCGACTCGCTGGCCGACTACTCCAAGGTGGCACACCGCATTACTTTTCTACAGTACTTCGATGAATTGCTCTACCCCTATTACCGGATTCAACAACCTGGTCTGCAGCGAGAAGCTCTGCTGGATCAGCTCAGTCTGCGCAGCATCGAGGATTATCTGCGGAACTCTGAAAAGATACATGTCGTTCACAACGCCGATGACCTGATTCTTGCACCGGGCGAGATCGACTTCTTCCGGGAGGTATTCGGCAGCAGGGCCCGGATATATCCGACCGGCGGACACTGCGGCAACATCGATTACCAGCAGAACGTGAAGTACATGCTGGACATCTTCACAGGCCAGGGAGGGAAATAACATGACAACAACAAAACATATCCAATTGCTCCTGAGAATGCCGGTGGCCGCTATTCTGCTGGGATTGGTTTCAGCCTGTACCACCATGCCTGCGCAGACGTTACAGGAAGAGCCGGCCCGGCATGCTGTTGAGGATGTTGTCAGGGATGACGTGAACTATGCCGTGGATGTCTATGATCCCTGGGAGCCGATGAACCGCCGGATCTACAATTTCAATACCAAGTTTGATCGCTACATCTTCCTGCCGGTGGTCAGTGCCTATGAGTTTGTCCTGCCGAACTTTGTTGAGGACGGAATATCGAACGTATTCTCCAACATCGGTGAGCTTGAGAATTTCATCAACTCGGTGCTGCAGCTGAAACCGGAACCCACTTTCACTGCACTCGGGCGGTTCATCATCAACACCACGGTGGGTGTTGCCGGACTGTGGGATCCAGCCACAAAGATAGGTATCGATGAATGGGATGAAGACTTCGGCCAGACACTGGGGCGCTATGGCGTCGGTGATGGGCCATTTCTGGTGCTGCCGATCTTCGGGCCGTCCAATCTGCGCGATACAGCCGGTCTGGTTGCTGACTCCGCCATGTTCAGCGCGATCGATCCCTTCGACTTCGATGATAAAAACGACGACTGGGAAGCGCCCTATTACCTGCTGAATGCCATCGACAAGCGTCATCGTACGGCCTTCCGTTACTACGAGACGGGCTCACCCTTCGAGTATGAGCTGATACGCCTGCTCTACGGCAAGGCGCGTCAGCTGGAGATCAGCAAATAGTGGCAGGTAGCAGTTGCAGACCTGGTACAGACTGGCACGCGAAGCCCTGGCAGACGGGAGTAGGGGTGTAATGGTCAAGCGAGTACTTATTGCGGCGCTGGTGTCTGTGTTCGTTTCCGGGTGTGCAACGGTTGGACCCGGGGCCGTTCACCGCGACCGGTTCGACTACAACGCGGCGGTGTCGGATTCCTGGAAAGAACAGACGCTGCTCAATATCGTCAAGCTGCGTTATGCCGATATGCCGCTGTTCATGGAAGTGGCTTCCATCGTCAGCGGCTATTCACTGGAAAGATCGGTGAACCTGGCTGGAACCACCTTCGAGGGGAGTGATCTGCCCGGCAGTCTGTCTCTCGGTGCGGCCGGGAAATACACTGATCGTCCCACGATTACCTATACTCCCATTACCGGCACACAGTTCAACAAGAACTTCATGACACCGGTGCCGCCCAGTGCGGTTTTATTTATGCTGCAGGCCGGCTGGCCTGCGGATATCGTGTTGCCCATTACAGTGGAGGCCATCAATGGCCTGCGCGCCCGGAAATCTGCCGGGGCAGGTCAGCGCACCGGGGATGCTGGCTACTATCGTGTAATCGAGCTGTTCGGTCAGATTCAGCGTTCGGCTGCCATGGGTATGCGTGTCGTCACTAATGATAATGAGGATGTAACCACGGTTGTCGTCATTCGGCGCACGAATGTTACACCGGAGGTCATTGCCGCTGGCGATGAACTGGCTGATCTCCTCGGTATGCGGCGTGGCGCACAGGAATACAGTGCTGTTTATGCAGAAGTTGCAAAAGATGAGACCGAAATGGCGATGCTTACCCGTTCCATGCTGTCAATCATGATAGAGCTGGCAGGTCAGGTCGATGTGCCGCCGGAGCATGTGACAGAGGGCCGCACCGTGCCTACTCTAATCGGGCCCGACAGTTCCGCAGCGGGTGACAGGCGCCGGATCATTGATATCCGGCACAGCACAAACAAGCCGGATGATGCATTCACAGCGGTGAAATATCATGATTACTGGTTCTGGATCGATGATCGTGACTTCAACTCCAAGAGGAAGCTTGCGTATCTGATGCTCCTGTTCTCGCTGACCGAATCAGGCGGCAAGGAAGGTCTGCCGCTGGTCACTATTCCCGCCGGTTGAGGCCTTTCAGGCTCGTTGAGCCAGCAACCGTATTGATGAGTTGGAATTCCCCCGGTCTGGTGGATATCTCCAGGGCAACTGGACTGTTGGTAAACTGGTGACCAGTGCATCGGGTGACGGTTTTGTGGTCCTGGCCTTTGGTGCCTGTGCCTTGCGCCAGGCGGCAGGCATTTCATCCGTGTAGCTGGACTGTATGCCGTTATTCAGGGTGCTAGATTTAGTCTGACGATTAACAGCGATGTATAAGGAAAGGTGAATGGCGATACCCACGAAAATCCCGTTTGTCAAAAAAGTATTCCACCCGTCTGATTTTACCCCTGCAAGCGACAATGCCTTCGCCCATGCGCTGGCTATTGCCCTGCAGCGACAGACCGAGCTTGTGATCCTTAACGTGAGTGACCGGGCGGACTCGAGTTCCGACTGGAGTAAGGCAACCTCGGTGAGGACGACGCTGGAACGGTGGGGGCTGCTTGAAGAGGGTAGTTCACGCGGTGATGTGTTCAACAAGCTGAAGATGCGCGTTCGCAAGATCGGTTTGCAGGGCAATGATCCGGCCGATGCGTTGCTGTCCCAGATGGGGAAGGATCCCGCCGACCTGATTGTGCTGGCGACAGAAGGGCGTGACGGGCTGCCAAGGTGGCTGAAGTCATCAGTCAGCGAGCGGCTTGCGCGGCGGGCACAGACCATGACGCTGTTTGTTCCGGAAGGCGGACGGGGTACTGTCTCGCTGGAGGATGGCCATACGTCGTTGCGGCGAGTGCTGGTGCCGATCGATCATGCGCCGGGTCCGCAGGGTGCTGTTGAAGTTGCCGCACGGGTCGCGGATTTCGTCGGCGATGAGCGCGTGGACATCACCTTGCTGCATATCGACAATGATAATAACGGTGAGCATCCCCGGGTGTTTCGACCCGACTGCCCCCGCTGTGACTGGTCCGAGCGGACAGAGCAGGGTGATCCGGTTGACGAAATCATCAGGGTTGCCGGCGAGCTCGAGGCCGACCTGATCGTGATGAGCACGGCCGGACATGATGGCGTGCTCGATGCGTTGCGCGGGAGCGTGACCGAACAGGTGTTACGGCGTGCGGCATGTCCGTTGCTTGCCGTGCCTGTGTAAGAGAACAGGAATCAGGCTTGATCCCTTTAACAAGTACGGAGGCTAAAATGAAGTTTTCAACAATAATCGCCACAATATTCCTGTTGGGCAGTATTTCATTGAGCAGTATGGTGTGTGCGGCAGACGTCACCCGGTATTCCGGTTTTGTCGATCACTATCCGGATCTCAAGCTTGATCCGCGCGGTGGTGGCGGCCAGCTCTACATAAAGCCTGGCGCCAATCTAGGTAGCTATCAAAAGATCATGATCGAGCCGATCGAGATCTGGATGGCCGATGACTCCAAGTACAAGGGCTTCTCGCCCGATGACCTCAAGGCCATTACGGACGAGTTTTACCGGGTCATGTTGACCAACCTCGAACCGGATTACCCGGTGGTCAGCCAGCCCGGAAAAGGTGTGCTGGTCGTTCGCCTTGCCATTACGGATGTCTATGCCAAGAAGAAAAAACGCGGCCTGCTGGGTTATACGCCGATAGGTGTTGTCGCGGGTGCTGCGACCGGAGCCTACCGAAAAGTGGATCTTCACGATGCAACCATCGAGGCGGAACTGTTTGATGCCGGATCACCGGATCAACTGGCTGTGCTGGTCGACAAGCTGTCGGTTTCAAAAGGCGGTGCTGACAAGACCTCCTGGGATGATATAAGCAAGGCTCTGGACTATTACGCAAAACGGCTGCGTGCGCGACTGGATGCTGATCGCTAGTACAGTTAATTGCCGGCCCACCTGATCCAGAATGTTTAGTGTATAAATATTTCTCCACAACAACTTATCATGATGTATAGCAGCTACCTATGAGCAACAATTTCCCGGAAGTGGCCTCCATCGTTGTTGTGATTGTAATGCCGGGTGCATTTCAGGATGCAGTGAAAAAGGCGATGCAGGCGAGGAAGATAAATACGCAGTGAGGAGTTTCACCCGGACGATGTTGGATAACACACGAAGTCGATGTGCGAACCGAGAGTTGTGGAGGGATTGGTATGCCAATCAAGCGGGAGAAGGAAATAGAAAATCTGGTCGTATTTACCGTGTCCGGCAAGCTGGATATGGCTGAATATATCAATGCACAGCAGCAAGTCATGGCAGGGGGCGGGCAGTCGGAAAAAGCCAGGGTGCTGATACTGCTTGACAACTTTGCAGGCTGGGCATCTGACAAGAACTGGGGAGACGTATCCTCCGCCGAGCAGGTTGACCCGTATATCGAACGGATGGCGATCGTCGGTGAACCTGAATGGGAGGGCATGGCATCTGCGTTTACCCTGAAGGGCCTGCGACCCTTTCCGATCGAGTATTTCGATACCCGCGACGAGTCGAAGGCACGCCAGTGGCTGGCAGGTGCCGACTAGGGTGATCTTTTTAGCCACTAAAATGGGCAATTAAACGGCTATAGGCGCGTAAATATAAAATTATCTACAACCAGAACATGAACCAGAAATCGCTCCGTTCCGGTTTTGGCTAGCCTGTACCTGACTAACACAAACCTGAATGACGGCCGCAAACCCTGGTTGGCGGTATCAGCGTGCGAACCATGCAACGGAGACTGGCAGAGTCAGGTGTTAATTACAGTGAGTTCGTCGCCCAGGTACGTTTTGCGCAGGCTTGCCGTGAGCTAAAAAATCCCCAAATACCCTTGGGCAAGGTTTCTGTTCGGCTCGGCTACCGGGACCCCAGCAGTTTCAGCCGTGCATTTGCACGCTGGGCTGGCATGGCCCCCCGCCAATACCGGCAACAGGAGACGGGGTCCAGTGAATGTGTGGCTGAAGCTCAGCGTCGATACCACGATTAATCTGTAATAAATTGCCAAATCTTATATCTGATGGTTCGGTCTGCTGCCGACTACCTGATTAAACCCGACCCGTCCCGGGGCAATTGTCCACGAGGGATTCGAGCCGATGGCAAGCAATGACACGCAAGCGTGATGTCGCATGAATCGTCGGGTTGTGCGTAACCAGTTCTTGTTATTTAGTTATGCTTCTTTTACGAGGTCAGAACAGCTCGGCCGGCACCGCTATAGACGGGGTCAGCGGTGCCTGCGGGGAGGGGGTTAGCGCGCATTCAGCCTGCTGGCTGATGTGATGCACCACGGCGGTAACGCCGCCATGTTGATCCTCGACCATGCCCTGCCACATCACTGCCAGCGCCGCATCCAGGTTTCCCCGCAGTTGCGCCTCGATCACGGGCTTGTCGTGATCATGCTCCAGCACGCCCCAGGCTGCGGCACCCAGGGAAATCACCACCCCCCAGATACCGCCCACTACGGTAGCGGTGGCCGTTGCGCCGCCACGCACCGCCAGCGAATCCACCAGACGGGTCACTGCGCTCCTGGCCACTGCATGCAGGCGGTC
>CAMYKJ010000035.1 GCA_947258945.1 uncultured Ectothiorhodospiraceae bacterium | reverse complement strand
CGAGGAATACATATTCGGCCAGGGTGGCGGCGAGCGCATGGCGGAACAGAACCATGCCGATTTCCTCGGCGCGTTGCCGCTCGACAAGCGCATCCGCGAAGAGACAGACTCGGGCAAGCCGACCGTGGTGGCCGAGCCGGACAGCCGTATTTCACAGATCTATCGTGAAATCGCACGGCGCACCGCGGCGAAACTGTCGCTGAAGACCAAGGACTATGCCGCGCGGTTCCCGCAGATTGTTATTCAGAACGACTGATCAATCTGAAATAAAATCTTTGCCACGCAAAGACGCAAAGAATCATCAGGCACTGAAGTTGCATATTTTACCCCCTCCCCCTCAGGGGGAGGGCTGGGGAGAGGGGATATATTTTAGGCCAGATAATATCCCCTCTCCCTAACCCTCTCCCGGAGGGAGAGGGAAATAATGGTCTTTGCGTCCTGTATGCCATTGTGGTGATTATTTAACGGAGCAGCACCCCGACTACTATGTCAATCAAATCCGACAAATGGATCCGCCGCATGGCGCTCGAACACGGCATGATCGAGCCGTTCGAGTCCGGTCAGGTCCGCGAGAACGGTAACGGTCGCATCGTGTCCTACGGCACCTCGAGTTACGGCTACGATATCCGCTGCTCGAACGAGTTCAAGATCTTCACCAATATCAATTCGGCCATCGTCGACCCGAAGAATTTCGATGACAACAGCTTCGTCGATGGGTGGAATACTTTCGTATCCCGCGCAATGTGCTGACGATCTGTCTCGGCAAGTCCACCTATGCCCGCTGCGGCATCATCGTCAACGTCACACCGTTCGAGCCCGAATGGGAAGGGCACGTGACGCTGGAGTTTTCCAACACCACGCCGTTGCCCGCCAAAATCTACGCCAACGAGGGCGTGGCGCAGGTGCTGTTTCTCGAATCAGACGAGGTCTGCGAAACCAGCTACAAGGATCGCGGCGGCAAATATCAGGGCCAGAAAGGCGTTACCCTGCCGAAGACCTGACTGTTTACCAGGTAACTTGATCTCGCTCAAGGGGGTGGCCAGTGCGAGCCTGCCATTATTCACAGACCATCAGTCGCGGGTGACAGGTTATGGCATACAGGATACTGGTGCCGCTTGACGGCACCGAAATCGGCAAGGGAGTCATCCCTTATCTTAGACATGTAGTCACACGACCGGATGCGGTGGTGACGCTGCTGCATGTGCTGCCGGATCTGACGGAGTTCGCCCAGTCGCATATCGATTCCGAGCACGGCCGTGCCGCGACCCACATGCGCGGTTTCATCAGCACGCTGGAGCTTGACCCGGACCGCGTGTACTGTGAATTCAGGATGGGGGATCCGGCCGAAGAGATCCTGAAATATGCTGTGTTGAACGCTGCGGCACTCATCATCATGCCAACGCACGGGCGGACCGGACTCAACCGGCTGTTGTCAGGCAGCGTGACCGAGCAGGTCATGCGCAGATCACACTGTCCGCTGCTGTTGTCACATGATTGCGGTGACCGGCCGCCGCAAGCGGACGGGAAGGCCCTGTTCGAGCGCATACTGGTACCGCTGGACGGCACCAGTCAGGGCTTTTCCATCCTGCCGGTGGTTGAGGACTTTGCCAGACTGTTCCAGTCAGAGATTATCCTGTTTCATGACAATCGCGATCTGTCGAAAACCGGTGGCAGCCGCGCAGGCGACAATACCACTCTGCATATCGAGGCACAGCATGCGCGTCTCGTCGATGAGGGCATAAGGGTGTCGATGCAATACACCGATGCCGGCCATACAGTGAAGGATATCCTCAAGGCAGTTTCGACGTCGCAGGCCGACCTGATAGCCATGACCACCCATGGCCGCAAGGGGATCGACCGGATTGCCTTCGGCTCGATTGTTGAGTACCTGCTGCGTCATGCAACAAGGCCAATGCTGACATTGAGTACCACGCCCGGCCCCACTGTCGGGCTCGGCGATAAATAACCGGCCAGGCCGGCTGCAGGAATTCTCGATCAGCGCCCGCCGCCACGCCGCGCGGCTTTCGCCCGAAAGGCGACTGCGAAGGATTGTTTTGCCCATGCACAGGCCGTCTCCGGGTCGTCAAAGATCTCTTCCGGTGCCAGGTAATAGGACATTGCGACTGTTTTGCCGTTTTTTTCGTACTCGAATGCAGTGAGGCCCCGGGACAGGAACCGGTCGCGGGTGGCTGCGTCCGCTTTCAGGTACAGGGTGTCGTCCGCGACCAGTCCGAACATGACCCCGTCATGGTACAGGCCGTAACCGCCGAACATCTTCCGCGCGTGGACCGGACCGAACTGTGCAAACACTTCGCGCAGGTAATCAGTGAATTCACTCATGGCCTGGAGCGGGGCGACAGTTACTCGTGCCGGACACGCAGCGTGTCGCTGAAATCCTCGAGGTGGCTGACATATTTGGCGTCGTTCTTTTCCTGCCGGATAATCTGCACCGGCAGGTAATTGAGTGCGGGTGCGCACCATACCCAGGTCTTGCGGCGTTCATCGCCACGCAGCTCGGTGACCTTGACGGCGCTGAACGTTCCTGCGGGCAGTTCGAGGGTTTCCCTGCCGAGGACCTTGTAGCGGTACTGCTTGAGCGTACCGCCGTCGGCGACATCGAAGGTAAAGTCTGTTTCGCCCCGGGCAAGCGCCTGCATCATGCCGAGACGGGTCGAGAGCTTGTCCTGGGTACCGTCCGGGACGGACATTTTCCAGCGGCTGCCGGCGACATTGTTGACGACCACGTTCGCAGCCCAGTCGAAGGTCAGGTGTGCCACGCGCTCCTTGTTGCCGCCGGTGCGCAGGTAGTGGTACTTGTCCGGGCGCAGTCCACTATCGCTGAACTGCCCGCTGCTTGTTTCGTGCAGCCGGTCCTTGTTGAACAGGCCGGCCAGGCGTGCCGGCCAGCTATGTGATTCGTAGTGGTAGCCGCCACCGGGTTCCCGCGTCAATGCAAGCCGCGCCGTCCCGATGGTCAGTGCGCCGCGCGATACTTCGTAGGTGGCAGTAAAGTCAGGCAGTGCCGCGTGCAGGCCGGGACTGCCTGACAGGCCGCTTACGGTGCAGGAGATGATGATCAGCAGCCGGTTCAGCATGGCAGTTCTTCGATGCCGGCCATGTCCACCGGTGCGGACAACGGTGTCCCGTCAAACAGCGCGCAGCCGCCAGCGTCTTCGCGGATACGACCCAGTGCATACCAGAGTATGGCCAGCGGGTAGAGGCGGTGTTCCTGTTGCAGTACCCGGGCGGCAAGACTTTCAGGAGTGTCTCCCGTTTCGACCGTGACCCTGGCCTGGGCGATGACCGGGCCGCCATCCGTATCGGCCGTGACGAAATGCACGCTGGCGCCGTGTTCGGCCACGCCGGCCTCCAGCACCCGGCGGTGGGTGTCCAGGCCGGGAAAGTCCGGCAGCAGGGACGGGTGAATGTTGAGCATACGGCCGCGGTAATGTTCGACGAAGGCCGGCGTCAGGATGCGCATGAAACCGGCCAGGATGACCAGGCGCGGCGCATGCCGGTCGATGCACCGCTGCAGTGCACGGTCGAAGGCGGCCCGGTCGGTGTATCCCGTATGGTCGATGACCTCGGTGTGGATGCCGGCGGCCCCGGCGAGCCGCAAGCCGGCCGCCTCGGGCCGGTTGCTGATGACGGCACGAATCTCGACCGGCAGACTGCCGCTGTGTACGCAATTGATGATTGCCTGGAGGTTGCTGCCGCGACCGGATATCAGGACGACGACGGGCAGCGGGACATTGGCGGGGTCGGACATCGACGTGCAGGCAATCAGTGGCAGCCGGTACGGCCGTCAGTCCCGGATGATGGCTGCCGGTGCTTCGCTGCCGGACTCGACATGTCCGATCACGCGGGCGTCTTCGCCCTGTGCCGACAGGTGCGTAACGATGTCATCGGCATCGGCCGCCGCCACACAGGCCACCATGCCAATGCCGCAGTTAAAGGTGCGGTACATCTCCTGCGGTTCGACATTGCCCTGCTGTTGCAGCCAGTCGAAGATCGCCGGCCGCTGCCAGCTGCCGGCATCGATGACTGCGCGGGTCCCTTGCGGCAGTACGCGCGGCAGGTTTTCCGTGAGCCCGCCGCCGGTAATGTGGGCGAGTGAATGCACGGTGAATTTGCTGCACACCGACAGCAGCGGTTTGACATAGATGCGGGTCGGTGCCAGCAGCCATGCGGCGAGGGTGCGGTCGTCCAGCGTGTCATCGAGCGAGCTGCCGCTGACCTGGAGTATCTTGCGAATGAGCGAATAGCCGTTCGAGTGCGGCCCTGAAGATGCCAGGCCGATCAGCACGTCGCCGGCGCTGACCCGGCTGCCGTCGATGATCCCGGCTTTTTCGACGATGCCGACGCTGAAACCGGCAAGATCATAATCACCGCTGCTGTACATGCCGGGCATCTCGGCGGTTTCGCCGCCGACCAGCGCAGCGCCGGCCAGTTCGCAGCCACGTGCAATGCCGGTGATGACATCACTGGCAACATCCAGCTCCAGCTTGCCGGTTGCGTAGTAATCGAGGAAAAACAGCGGTTCCGCGCCCGTGACCACAATGTCGTTGACGCACATGGCGACCAGGTCGATGCCGATGCTGTCATGCACGCCTGCCTCGACGGCCAGTTTCAGCTTGGTACCGACCCCGTCGGTACCGGAAACGAGCACCGGCTCACGGTAGCGGTCCAGCGGCAGCTCGAACAGGGCACCGAAACCGCCCAGCCCGGACATGACGCCGGGCCGCAGGGTCCGGGCGACCGCCGGCTTGATGCGTTCCACCAGCGCGTTACCGGCGTCGATATCCACACCGGAATCCCGGTAACTCAGGTGGCTTGCAGGCTGGCCAGGCTTATCGTGTGTGCTCACGCGGAACTCCGGAGGAACAGGGGCGCTATGGTAGCGGCCACCTGCGGGTGCTGCAAACTGCGGCTGACGATTTCAATATGGTCAAATCTGGCCGATACCCGTATCCTTTGCAGTCTACGGGGCTATTGCCGGGTAACACATGGAATATCAAAAACTAACTGCCGGATTTGTGTGTGCGACCCTGGGCCTGCTGCTGCTGTTGCTGGCGCCCCCGGGCCATGCTGCAGAGGACCTGTTCGAGTCCGAGGTGGCGGTCAGCGACCAGACGCCGGGCGTGCGGATCAAGGCCTTCAGAACCGCGTTGTCGCAAACCATTGTGCGGGTGACCGGTGACCAGGCGGCGCTCAGCGGCGAGCCGGCACGCGCCCTGCTCGAAGACCCGGCGCGGCTGGTCCAGCAGTATCGCTATTTTACCGAACCGTCGACCAGTCCGCCTGCCCTGAAGCTGTGGGTGCGATTCGATGGCGATGCCATTCGACGTTCATTGCAAACGCAGGGCCTGAGCTACTGGGGCGGGGAACGGCCGGACACACTGGTGTGGCTGGCGGTCGAGGACCGGGGCCGACGCTATATCGTGTCCGCCGACGACAGCAGTGACGTGCACCGCCAGGTCGAGCTGGCGGCCCGGCAGCGCGGTGTGCCGATGCTGTTTCCCCTGATGGATCTGCAGGACCAGTCCCAGGTTCGTTTTTCCGATTTGTGGGGCGGTTTCTTCGACAAGGTAATGTCCGCATCCAATCGCTACAGTCCACCGGCGGTCCTGATCGGTCGCCTGAACCGCAGTCCGTCCGGCGGCTGGTCCTCGCGCTGGCATCTCGATGTAGTCGGCCGCACCAACGAATGGTCCGACAGCCACCGGCAGTTGCGGGAACTGGCGCGCCAGGGGGTGGAAGATGTCGCTGACATACTTGCCACACGCTTCGCCGTGTCCGGCAGTGGTGCAGGGGGGCGTACGGTGGATATCACCGTCAACGGGATAGAGACGCTTGCCGCCTATGCAAGGATCAGCCAGTACCTCGCATCGTTATCCTCGGTCAGCAATGTCGAGGTCAGCGAGTTGACGCCGGGTGGTGTGCAGTATGCCCTGCAGGTCAGCGGCAGCATGCAGGACCTGATGCGCACTGTCTCGATCGGGACAGTACTCGAGCCGGAGCCCGGCGGTCTGCCGGGCAGTTTCCGCCTGCGGCAGTGACAGACGTTCACCTTATCCATGATTGACGGGTAGCGTATGCGGGCGAGGGATATACCAAACATCATCACGGTCTTCCGGTTTCTGCTGGTGACGCCGGTGGTGTGGGCGATGCTGAACGACCGCTTCGGTCTGGCGCTGCTGCTGTTCGGTGTCGCGGGCCTGTCCGATGCCGTCGACGGATATCTCGCCAAGCGTAATAACTGGACCAGCCGGATGGGTGCCCTGATGGACCCGCTGGCCGACAAGCTGCTGCTGGTCTGTACCTTTATCACGCTGGGCTGGCTCGGCTGGATCCCGATCTGGCTGGTCGTCCTCGTTATCCTGCGTGACCTGGTGATCCTGACCGGGGCTACCGTTTACCACATCAGGATCGAACGGGTCACGATGGAGCCCAGTATGTTGAGCAAGCTGAATACCTTCACCCAGATTATGCTGGTGCTGGCCGTGATGTTCTCCCGCGGGATCCAGGAGCTGCCTCACCTGTGGATCGATGTACTGCTGTACAGCGTGCTGATCACGACGCTGATGAGCGGTGTCGGTTATGTCTGGACCTGGAGTCGCCGGGCGCTGCACCGGCGCCCGTCCTGAAGAGCGCTGGTTGTATCCGGTGAGTGTGTCACGCGAGCATCCGCAACTGCCGCTGGGCCTGGCCCTGAGCGACAGCGCGCGCTTCGAAAGTTATTACGCAGGCAGAAACGACGAGGTCGTGGCGGTCCTGCGGGCTGTCGCGCAGGGCGATGGCGATTCTCCCGTCTTTCTCGCCGGCCAGACCGGGCTGGGCAAGTCGCACCTGTTGCAGGCGGCCTGTCATGATGCGGCGCAACACGGGCTGACGACGGCCTACTTGCCCCTGCAGGAATTGCAGGCGATGTCAGCGGAGGTCCTGGACGGGCTGGAGCACATGCAGCTTGTCTGCGTGGACGATATCGATGCCATCGCCGGGCAGGACGCATGGGAAACGGCCGTGTTCGACCTGTTCAACCGGATGCGCGCAGCGGGCAATGCGTTGTTGTTTGCCGCGGCATGCAAGCCGGCAGAGTGCGGCCTTGCACTGCCCGATCTCGTCACCCGGCTGGGCTGGGGGCCGGTTTTTACCCTGAAACCGCTGGATGAGTCCCGGCTGCAGGCCGCGCTCGGTTTGCGTGCCCGCGG
>CAMYKJ010000034.1 GCA_947258945.1 uncultured Ectothiorhodospiraceae bacterium | reverse complement strand
CGACCAGGAACAGTACACCCACCATGAACGCCCAGGGCGTCATGCGCAGCAGCAGGCGCGGCGGCACCTGGGCCATGGCAAACAGGCTGGCAAAGGCGACGCCCAGGCGGATCAGCTGACGTTCGACGAGCTCGATGTCGCCGCCGCCTGCGCTGTAGAGCACCACCAGCCCGAGTGCCGACAGGCCAATCAGGCTGAACAGCAGCTGGGCATCGAGATGCAGGCGGTGTTGCCAGCCGCGCCGGCTGGCATCCTCGTGACGGCTGGCGAAGGCGATGCTCATGCTTCGGGCTCCACGAAGAAGGCATCGAGAATCTTGCGCGCGATCGGTGCCGCGACTGCACCGCCGCTGCCGCCGTTCTCCACGATGACCGCGACCGCGATGCGCGGCGCATCGGCCGGTGCGAACGCTATAAAGAGGGCATGGTCACGCAATTTTTCTTCAATCGCGGCGGCATCGTACTTTTCCTCTTCCTTGAGGCCGAACACCTGTGCGGTACCGGTTTTGCCGGCGATACGATAGGGGCTGTCCTTGCCAATGGCGCGGGCAGTACCGCGTGCACCATGGACCACGTCGATCATGGAGTTGATGACCATATCCCAGTGTGACTGTTCGGAGATACTGATGGTTTCCCGGGGTCGCGGCAAGTGCGGGGTCAGTGTCTCGGTGTTGGCCGCCTGCTCGGCATAGACGATGTTCGGGGCAAGCATGCGGCCGCCGTTGGCCAGGGCCGCGGTCGCGACCGCCAGCTGCACCGGCGTGGTCAGAAAAAATCCCTGGCCGATGCCGGTGATGATGGTCTCGCCCGGAAACCATGCCTGGTCATGGCGCCGCCGTTTCCACTCGCGCGACGGCAGCAGGCCCGACAGCTCGCCCACGATGTCGAGGCCGGTGGCGCGGCCGAAGCCGAAATTGCGCAGATAGCTGTTCATGTTGTCGATGCCGAGCGACAGCGCGAGGTCGTAGAAATAGACGTCGCAGGACTGCACGATCGAGTTGCGCAGGTTGACCGTGCCGTGACCGGTGCGCTTCCAGTCGCGGTACTTGCGGGTGTTGCCGGGCAGGGTGTAGTAGCCAGGGCAGTAGTTCTTGGAGTGGCCGCCGGTGATGCCCTGTTCAAGGCCGGCGAGGCCGATGAACGGTTTGATGGTGGACCCGGGCGGGTACTGGCCGCGCAGGGCACGGTTGAACAGCGGTTCGCGGTCGTTTTGCTGCAGCGCCTCGTAGGCCTTGAATTCAATGCCGTTGACGAACGGGTTCGGGTCATAGGTCGGCAGGCTGACGAAGGCGATGATGTCGCCGTTGTCCGGGTCAAGCGCGACTGCCGAGCCGGCAAAGTCGCCGAAGGCCGCCTCGGTTGCCCGCTGCACGCGCGTATCGAGCGTCAGGAAAAGATTGCGCCCGGACACCGGCGGGCTGCGTTCGAGGACGCGCAGTACGCGGCCCTGCGCGGTTGTTTCGACCTGTTGCAGTCCCACCTTGCCGTGCAACATTTCCTCGTAGGTCTTTTCGATGCCGATCTTGCCGACATATGTTGTGCCGCGGTAATTCGACGGGTCCAGTGTTTTCAGTGCCTGTTCGTCGATGCGCCCGACATAGCCGAGCGCGTGCACGGCCAGTTCGCCCTGTGGATAGTGTCGTGCGAGGCCGGCCGTGATGTCGACGCCAGGGAAGCGGTGCCGGTTCACTGAAAAGCGCGCCACATCCGCATCGCTCAGATTGAACAGCAACGGGATGGCCTCAAACGCGGGCTTGCGGGCCAGCAGCTTGCTGAAGCGCGCGCGGTCCACCTCGCGAATGTCGATAATCTTGGCAAGTGCATCCAGGGTCGCGCCCATGTCGTCGATCTGTTCCGGTGTGATTTCCAGCCGGTAGGACGGGAGGTTCTCGGCGAGGATGATGCCGTTGCGGTCGAAGATCAGACCACGGTTCGGCGGGATCGGCTGCAGTTTGACGCGGTTGTCTTCCGACAGGGTGGTGTAGTGTTCGTGCGAAACCACCTGCAGGTAAAACAGCCGGCTGAACACTACCAGTACCAGCATGCCGGCGAAGATAAGCAGCACGATGCTGCGGTTCAGAATCAGCCGCGATTCGAAAAAGTAGTCCTTGAGTGTCAGCCGGTCGGCCATGGTCAGGGCAATATTCCGTCCTAGCGCACGCGAAAGACGTGACGCATGTTACGCAGCAGTACAAAAACGACCGGCCATAGCAGCAGTCCCAGCAGCGAGGGTGCCCAGAAGTACCAGGGGGCGCCCGGCCGGCCGATGATACGGCTGATCCACAGCGCCAGCAGCTGGTGCAGGATCAGCAGTATCATAACGGTAAATGCCTGTTGCAGGATCGGAAACAGCCGAATGCGCTGATGCAGTCGCTGGGTCAGGTAGGCCACAATGGTGAGCGACAGGGCATGCTGGCCAAGGATGGTACCGGTAACCAGGTCAACCAGCAGCCCGGCAAACCAGCCGGTAATGACGCCAACCCTGTCGGGCAGTGCCAGGCACCAGTAGATCAGGACCAGGCCGACCCAGTCCGGTCGTGCGTAGCGTGCCCACTCCGGCAGTGGCACGATAGTCAGCAGCAATGCAACCACGAAGGTCAGCAGGATGACGCCGCCGCCGTGATGTCGTGCCAGGGTCATGGTGTCTCCGGCTCCGCTGCTGCGCTCGCGTCCACCGGTGGTTCTGCCCCGCTGCCAGCAGTTTCATCCGGGGTCACCACATCGATTGAAGGTGTGTTTGCCGCGTCGGCCGGCACGGACAGTTCCAGCGTGGTCGAAACACCGGGCCACACCAGCAGGACCTCGCGACTGCGATTGAGTTCTGCCATGGGCGCGGCCACCACCTGCGAAAAGGACTGGCCGGGGTCGTGCCGTACACCCTGCACGGTGGCGACCGGGTAGCCGGGAGGAAAGCGCCCGCCCAGCCCGGACGTGATCAGCAGGTCGCCCGGCCTGATGTCGGCATTGTTGGGAATGTATGGCAGATCCAGCCGGTTGATGGTGCCGCTGCCCAGCGCGATGGTGCGCAGACCGGTGCGGTTGACCTGTACCGGGATGGCGTGCGAGGTATCGGTAATGAGGACGGCGGTGGAGGTGTAGGGTCCTGCATGCACGATCTGCCCCATCACGCCCTTGGCATCCAGCAGTGGTTGTCCCGGGTAGATATCATGCAGTTCACCCTTGTTGACCACGATCTGGTGTTTGTAGGGATCGAGGTTGACCGACATGAGCTCGGCGATCAGGACCTTTTCGCCGACCTCGAACGATGAGTCGAGCAGTTCACGCAAGCGTATATTTTCCGACTCCAGTGACGCGAGTTTTTGCATCTGCACCTTCTGCATCAGCTGTTGCGTACGCAGACTGTCATTCTCCTCCTGCAGCCGGCGCCGGGTGGAGAGAGACTCGCCGAACCAGTCCGACACGGTCCCGGGCAGTTCGATGATCTGTTGCAGTGGATAGACGATGAGTGACAGGCCGGCGCGCAGGGAGGCCAGGTTGTCATATTTGTGGTCCATCACCATGAGCACGGTCGACAGTGCAACGAACACGAACAGGCGCGTCGTGATGGATGGACCCTGTGTAAATATGAGCTTGATCGGGCACCCCTTACAAGGTAGTGCGCGGATTCTGCGCACTTTCATCCACCCTCTCCCTCCGGGAGAGGGCCGGGGAGAGGGGATCGTAAGAATTACCGGCTGATTTTATCCCCTCATCCCCCGCCTGCGCGGGGGCAGGCTCTGTCCTTCTCCCGGAGTACCCGAAAGGCGGGCATATAGGAGAAGGGATGGCAATGCAATCTTACGCGGGGGATTATACGTTCGCGGAACGTAAAACGTGAGGTTTTGATTAACCTGCTCTCTTATCTTATTCAACCGTAAACACATCGCCACCGCGCTCGTCGAACAGTTCGAGCGCCCGCCCGCCGCCGCGTGCAACGCAGGTCAGCGGATCATCGGCAACCACAACCGGCAGGCCGGTTTCTTCCATCAGCAGCTTGTCGAGGTCACGCAACAGGGCGCCGCCGCCGGTGAGGACAATGCCGCGCTCGGCGACGTCAGCACCCAGTTCCGGCGGGGTTTGTTCCAGTGCGGTCTTGACGGCGCCGACCAGTCCGGCCAGCGGTTCCTGCAGGGCCTCGAGGATTTCGTTGCTGTTCAGCGTGAAGCTGCGCGGAATGCCCTGGGACAGATTACGCCCCTTGACTTCCATTTCGTTGATTTCCTTGCCGGGATAGGCCGAGCCGATCTCGTGCTTGATGCGCTCGGCCGTGGCCTCGCCGATCAGCGTGCCGTAATTGCGCCGTATATAGTTGATGATGGCCTCGTCCAGGCGTACGCCGCCGATCCGGACCGACGAGGAATAGACAATGCCATTCAGCGAGATAACGGCAACTTCCGAGGTGCCGCCACCGATATCCAGCACCATGGAGCCGCGCGCCTCGTCGACCGGCATGCCGGCACCGATGGCGGCCGCCATCGGCTCCTCGATCAGGTACACCTCGCGCGCGCCGGCACCGGCGGCGGATTCGCGGATGGCACGGCGCTCTACCTGCGTAGATCCGCAGGGTACGCAGATCAGGACGCGCGGGCTGGGCTTGAAGAAGCGCGCCTCGTGCACCTTGTGGATGAAATGCTGGAGCATTTTTTCCGTGATGGTGAAGTCGGCGATCACACCGTCCTTCAACGGCCGGATGGCCGTGATGTTGGCCGGAGTGCGGCCGAGCATCATCTTGGCTTCCGTGCCGACGGCCGCAATGCTCTTGGGGCCGCCCGGGCCGCGATCCTGGCGGATGGCGACAACCGAGGGTTCATTCAGCACAATGCCCTGGCCGCGCACGTAAATCAGTGTGTTAGCCGTGCCCAGGTCGATGGACAGGTCATTGGAGAACATCCCGAACAGGCTTTTTATCAAGATTCAGTCCCGTGTGCGTGCATCGTCAAAAAGAAAGCACGTAATCTAACAACGGCGAACGTTCGGGGCAAGGAAATACATCGAAATTCGTGTCTTACCGTCACACACATTGCCGAGTGGTGTTCTCGTCAAATGATTGTGCTACCTTTGCGTGCGCTGTTTTACGCGGTCAACCAGTCCAGTGGAGTTCGCATGTCACTTGAAGCTTCGGATGTCGAAAAAATTGCCCACCTTGCGCGCCTGGGGATCGATGCGGATGATATCCCGGAGTACACGCGCAACCTGTCCGCTATTCTTGCCTTCGTCGAACAGCTGAATGCGGTCGATACGGCGGGTGTTGAACCGCTCGCGCACCCGCTGGAGGCCACGCAAAGGCTGCGTCCGGATACGGTCACCGAAGTGAATGACCGCGAGAACTTCCAGCACGTGGCACCGCAGACCGAGGCCGGCCTGTACCTGGTGCCGAAGGTCATCGAGTAGGCCGGCAGGACACCATGCACAGCAAGAGCCTTGTCGAGCTGGCTGCCGGCCTGCAGGCCGGCGAGTTTTCCAGCGAGGAACTCACCCGCGCCTGCCTGGATCGCGTCGGCCGGCTGGATGGTGCGCTCAACAGTTTCATTACGGTGGCCGACGAGCAGGCACTGGCCGCTGCGCGCGCGGCCGATGCACGTTTGCAACAGGGTGAGGCCGGTCCGCTGACGGGTATCCCGTTCGCGCACAAGGACATTTTCTGCACGCAGGGTATCCGCACCAGTTGCGGGTCGAGGATGCTGGACAATTTCACCGCCCCCTACGATGCGACCGTTACGGCGAAATTGCAGGCCGCCGGGGCCGTCATGCTCGGCAAGACCAATATGGACGAGTTCGCCATGGGCTCGTCGAACGAGACCAGCTTTTACGGCCCGGTGAAGAATCCCTGGAACACCGACACGGTGCCCGGCGGCTCATCGGGTGGATCGGCGGCCGCAGTCGCCGCCCGGCTGGTGCCTGCCAGCACCGGCACCGACACCGGCGGATCCATCCGGCAGCCAGCGGCGCTGTGCGGGGTCACCGGCCTGAAACCGACCTACGGGCGCATATCGCGCTACGGCATGATTGCCTTCGCTTCCAGTCTCGACCAGGCCGGCCCGTTTGCCCGGTCGGCCGAGGATGCCGCCATCATGCTGGGTGCCATGGCCGGCTTCGACGAGCGCGATTCGACCAGCGTGGATCGCCCGGTGGAGGATTATCGCGCCGGCCTGGGGGATTCGCTCAAGGGGCTGCGCATCGGTCTGCCAAAAGAGTATTTTGGCGAGGGGCTGGATGCCGGCGTGGCGGCCGCAGTGGAGGCGGCGCTGGAAGAATTCAGGAAGCTCGGCGCCACGGTCACCGAAATCAGCCTGCCGAACACACACCTCGCCGTGCCGGCCTACTACGTGGTGGCGCCGGCGGAATGTTCCTCCAACCTGTCGCGTTTTGACGGTGTGCGCTTCGGTTACCGGGCCGGGAATCCGCAGGACCTGACGGACCTGTACACGCGTTCGCGCGGCGTCGGCCGGTTACTATGATGCCTACTATCTGAAGGCCCAGCAGGTGCGCCGGCTGATTCGCGATGAATTCCTGCAGGCCTTCGAGCAGGTGGACGTCATTATGGGGCCGACGGCGCCGTCGACCGCGTTCAGACTCGGTGAGAAGGCGGACGACCCGGTCAGCATGTACCTCTCGGACATCTATACCATCGCGGTGAACCTGGCCGGGCTGCCGGCCATGTCGATTCCGGCCGGGATGCCCGGCGACATGCCGGCGGGTCTGCATCTCGTCGGCAATTACTTCGCTGAAGGTCGCCTGCTGAATATCGCCCACCAGTACCAGCAGGTGACGGACTGGCATATGCGGTGTCCGAATGGTTATGAATAATTCCGCATTGATCAAGCAATGAGTCCCTTCTCCCTCCGGGAGAAGGTCAGGATGAGGGGATAAGATCAGGATCTATCGTATTTTGATCCCCTCTCCCCGGCCCTCTCCCTGGGGGGAGAGGGTGAAAAGGTACAGGTCTTTTATATGGAATGGGAAACTGTCATCGGGCTGGAGATACACACCCAGCTGGCCACGCAGAGCAAGATCTTCTCCGGGGCCTCGACTACCTATGGCGCCGAGCCCAATACCCAGGCCTGTGCCGTTGATCTCGGCCTGCCGGGGGTGCTGCCGGTGCTGAACGCCGAGGTCGTCCGCATGGCGGCGATGTTCGGGCTGGCCACGCATTCCACGGTGGCGCCGCGTTCCGTGTTTGCGCGCAAGAACTATTTTTACCCGGACCTGCCGAAGGGCTACCAGATCAGCCAGTTCGAGTTGCCGATCGTGCACGACGGCTGGCTCGATATCGAGCTGGAAGACGGCAGTACCAGGCGCATCGGTATTACCCGTGCGCACCTCGAGGAGGATGCCGGCAAGTCCCTGCACGAGGATTTCCACGGCATGACCGGGATCGACCTGAACCGCGCCGGCACGCCGCTGCTGGAAATTGTCTCGGAACCGGATATGCGCTCGGCGAAAGAGGCCGTGGCCTACATGAAAAAGATACATTCACTGGTGCGT
>CAMYKJ010000033.1 GCA_947258945.1 uncultured Ectothiorhodospiraceae bacterium | reverse complement strand
ATTCGCACCCCAGTCCGGTGTTGCGCTGACCTGGCCGCACGGCCACTCGGACTGGCGCACTGCGCTGGACGACATCATCCCCGTCTATGTCGAGATCGCCCGCGCCGTTCTGGCGCATGAGCGTCTGCTGATCATTTGTTACGACGCGGCCCATCGCGACACCCTCCACGACACCCTCGAACAGGCCGGCCTGTCCTGCGGCAATATCGTGTTCGCCTGCTGCGCTTCCAATGATACCTGGATACGCGATTACGGCCCGCTGGTGACGTTGCAGCACGAGGCACCTGAACTGCACGACTTCAGATTCGACGGCTGGGACGGCAAGTACCCGGCCGCACTGGATGACGGCATCACCCGGACACTGCATGCCGACGGACATTTCGGCGAACTGCCACTGGCGCGTCATTCCCTGGTACTCGAGGGCGGCAGTATCGATACCGACGGGTGCGGCACACTCCTGACGACCACACGCTGCCTGCTTGGCACCGGCCGGAACCCGGGGACCGAGCGGGCTGACATGGAGTCGGCGCTGCAGGCGATGCTGGGCGCCAGGCGCGTATTGTGGCTGGATCATGGCGAGATCATCGGTGATGACACGGACGGCCATGTCGACATGCTCGCGCGTTTCTGTTCAGCCGATACCATTGCTTTCAGCAGCTGCGAGCAAAACGATGATCCACACTATCGGCCACTCAAGGCCATGGCGGCGCAGCTGCAGGCATTTGCCAGCGCTACCGGCCGGGACTACCGCCTGGTGCCCCTGCCCTTGCCAGCACCCTGCTTCGATGGGGATAATAAACGCCTGCCAGCCAGCTATGCCAATTTCCTCATTATCAACGACGCCGTCCTGATGCCTGCCTACAATGACCCGGCCGATCGCGTTGCCGCACAGGCCCTGCAGGACTGTTTCCCGTCACGCGCCATCATTCCGATCGATTGCCTGCCGCTGATCAGGCAGGCCGGCAGCCTGCACTGCGCCACGCTGCAACTGCCGGCGGGTGTACTGCCAGCGACCCATGGGTAGCCGGGTACTCCGCGTCGGGCTGGTGCAACATGCCTGCGGGGATGACCGCGAGGCGAACCTGGCCGCGTCCATCGCCGGCATGGAACAGGCGGCTGCACAGGGCGCACGACTCGTGCTGCTGCAGGAGCTGCACCGCAGCCGGTATTTCTGCCAGCAGGAGGATGCGCGTCACTTCGACCAGGCCGAACCGGTGCCGGGCGAGACCACCGGGAGACTCGGCGAACTGGCCGCCCGCCTGGGCATCGTGATCGTGGCCTCGCTGTTCGAACGGCGTGCCGCCGGCATCTACCACAATACGGCCGTCGTCATGGACACCGACGGCAGCCTGGCCGGCCGTTACCGCAAGATGCATATCCCGAACGATCCGGGTTACTGCGAGAAATACTATTTCACACCCGGCGACCTGGGTTTTACCGCCATCCAGACCTCGCTCGGCAGGCTGGGTGTGCTGGTCTGCTGGGACCAGTGGTACCCGGAAGCGGCGCGCCTGATGGCACTGGACGGTGCCGAGATCCTGCTTTATCCGACGGCCATCGGCTGGGATGACACGGCGACGGAGCAGACCCGGTCCAGTGAACTGGAGGCCTGGCTGACCATCCAGCGCGCCCATGCCATCAGTAACTGCCTGCCGGTCATGGCCTGCAACCGCATCGGCTTCGAGCCGCGGGAACCGGGCGCCGCGGCGGGCATCCGTTTCTGGGGCAACAGTTGTATCATCGGGCCGCAGGGCGAAATACTGGCACGGGCGGACAGCGAGGCACCGACCACCCTGGTGGCGGATATCGACCTGTCACAGAGCGGTGAATTGCGGACGATCTGGCCGTTTTTTCGTGACCGCCGCATCGATGCCTATGGAGACCTGCTGAAACGCTACCGGAGTTGATATACATCAGTTACGGGAAATCGCCGGCATTTACACTGTCTGACCTGGTGACGACCATTCGCCAGCAGACAACAACAGGGATAGACGCATGATCCTCATACTCGCACCTGACACAGACAAGGACAGCACCGAATACCGGCAACTGCTGGAATTCCTGTCCAACCTGGAAAACATCCAGCACCGCGTGCACGACGAGAAAGGCACGCAGCAGCTGCTGACCGAGATCTATCTGGTCGGCGACACCGCCATTCTGCAAATCGATGAGATGCTCAGCCTGCCATGCGTCGAGCGTGTCGTGCGCGTCTCGGAGGAATACCGCGTACTCGGGCGCCATCACGATGACCAGCGCCCTACCTATTTTGATTACCATGGCGTCCGCTTCGGCCAGGACAACCTGAACGTGTTTGCCGGCCTGTGTGCCGTGGATACACCCGAACACGTCGAAATCATGCTGCGTGCACTTGCCGAGCATGGCCAGGTCTGTACCCGCATGGGTGCCTACAAGCCGCGCACCAATCCCTACTCGTTCCAGGGCCATGGCAAGGCCTGCCTGCCCTGGGTATTCGAGCTGGCCGGCAAGCACGGCATCAAGGTGATCGCCATGGAGATCACGCACGATGCCCATATCCGCGAGATACAGCAGGCGCTGGAGGACGCCGGAAACCCGACCGGTGTCATGCTGCAGGTCGGCACGCGCAATACCCAGAACTTCGAACTGTTGAAGGCCATTGGCCGGGAGGCGGATTTTCCGGTATTGCTGAAACGGGGTTTCGGCATCACGCTGGAGGAATCGCTGAATGCCGCGGAATACCTTGCCAGCGAGGGCAACCGGCGCGTGGTGTTCGGTCTGCGCGGCATGAAAACCAATATGGGCGACCCGCACAGGAATTTCATCGATTTCGCCCATGTGCCGGTCGTACACCGCCTGACACGCATGCCGGTGTGCATCGATCCGTCGCACTCGGTCGGTTCACGCGACGCCACGCATGACGGCATACTGGATATCTTCCATGTCACGGCACAGGGCGTCATCGCGGGTGCCAACATGGTGCTGGTGGATTTTCATCCCTACCCGGGCAAGGCGCTGGTCGATGGGCCGCAGGCACTGCACATGGATGAGCTCGGCTATTTTCTGGAAGATATCCGTATCGCCAGAAAGGCCTATGAAGCACGGCTGAAACTTGCCAGGAAGGCCCACGCCTCTTCAGGCGCTGACTGAGCCGGTCGCGTTCCGGCAACAGCCACGGGTGGCCATGCCCCGATCAGGCGGCATTGCACCAGCCATTCGGGAGATCATGCATTCATGCATGCCGGCCAAGCGCCTGCTGGACTATACTTAGGTCCAATTGTCCCGATTCGAGGAATTGGCATGAAAACCATTATCCTGTTACTGACAGCTGCAGTGTTTACACAGGCCCTGGCCGGGGAAACATCGACCGAGGTAGAAACACCCTACAGTGAACAGAAGGTCGTCTTCGACTTTTATTTCGATGACCCGGACAAGATCAATTCGGCCCTGTACTGGATTCGTTCACTGATCAATCCCCTGATGGATGATCCCTACGGCATGGCCCCCGAGTTTCTCGATATCAAGGTCGTCATCCACGGTACCGAAATCGTCACCGTCGCACGCAAGAACTACGCGAAGTACCGTGATGCGGTCGAGCGGATGCGCTACTACGCCAGCCTCGGCGTCGAGTTCAAGGTCTGCGGACTGGCAGCGGTAGATTATGACTATGCCCCCGATGCGTTCTACGAGTTTGTCGACGTGGTACCGTCCGCGATCACCGAACTGGCCCACTGGCAATTGCAGGGGCATGCGCTGATTACTCCGACCGTGGTGGAGAAACGGCTTTCAATCGAGGAGATTCGCTGACGGCGTCCGACCGTTTCGGTAATCGCTAGTCCGCCGGTACACCGCCTGTTACGGGCACGGCTGCAGACCGGTCGGCCTTCATCAGCAGCGGCGGCAGAAAGATAAAGTCGGCAATCAGCGCCAGGCCGATGGTGATTGCCGTCAGCAGTCCCATGTCCGCGTTGAGCTTGAAGGCCGACTGCGTCAGCACCATGAAACCGGCGATCAGCACCAGCGTGGTGACCAGCAGCGCGATACCGACGGTGTGAAAGGCATAGCGTACCGCGTCTTCCGTACCCAGGCCCTGCTCGCGCCGTGCGCGCAGGTACTTGCTGAGAAAATGCACGGTATCGTCGACCACGATACCCAGCGTCATGCCCATGACGACGGACATGCCGAGGCCGATCTGGCCGGATAGCAGCCCCCACAGGCCGAAACCCATGCCGGCCGGTGCGAGATTGGGTATCAGGCTGATCAGCCCGATCTTGAACGACCGCAACGCCACCACCAGGATCATGGAAATCAGCACCAGTGCGATGCTGGCACCGATCAGCATGCTGCGGATATTACGCTGCCCGATATAGGCGAACATGACCGACGGACTGGCGCCGCCGGATTTCATGTACGGTGCGTTCTCCTCCAGCCATCGCTGTGCACTTGCCTCGACTGACAGCAGGGTGTTGCTGGACACGCTCTCCATCGTCACCGTCATGCGCGTGGCCGACTTGTCGATATCGATCTGGTTGTTCAGGTCCAGGCCGTATGGCAGGGACATCTCGTACAGCAACAGGTATTGTGCCGACAGCTCGCGCTCGTCCGGCAACCGGTACCAGGACGGATCGTCGGCGTGCATGTTCTTGTTGAGACGGCGCATGATGTCGGTCAGCGTATTGACGTGCAGCACACCCGGCTGTTCCCGATACCAGTTCGCAAACCGTTGCACATCTTTCATGAACGCCGGCTCATTGATCCCGCCGACTTCGCCGTTACCAAGTGAATAGTCAATGGTATAGATGCCGGTAAGATTTTCGCTGGCGAAGTCCGTGGCCGTCCTGAACGGGATGGAGTCGTCGAAATACTTGACGAATTCATCGTTCAGTTCGTTGCGCGGGATCAGGGCAATCAGCACGATGATCACGATACCCGACACCCAGAACAGCGCATGCTGCCGGGCCACGACAAAATTCGCAAAGTGGTCCATGCGCTCCGTGCGGCTTACAGAGTCGGGCTTGACGCGTAGCGGGACGACCGCCATGAAGGCCGGCAGGAAGGTCACGGAAAAGACAAACGCCGCGGCCACGCCCATGGCAACGATATTGCCCAGGTCCCTGAACGGGGGTGCATCACTGAAGTTCATGCTCATGAAGCCGATCACGGTCGTCAGCGACGTCAGGAAAATCGGCTGCATGTTGATGCGCAGACTGTTGGCGATGGCACTGTGCTTGTCCATGCCCTTGCGCATGTAGTAAAGCATGCTCACCAGCACATGCACGCAGTCGGCCACGGCCAGGGTCAGCACAATGGGCGGTGACGAGGCGGACGGCGGCGTCAGGTAAAATCCCAGCCAGCCCGCCAGCCCCATCGCGGTCACGATGCTGAACGAAATGACCAGGAACGTACCGATCATCGACGGCACCGAGCGCAGCAGCAGTGCCAGCGTAATCAGCACGATTGCAAACATGAGCGGGATCAGCGTTTTCTGGTCGCGCACGCTGACCTCGGGAAAGCTGTTGTTCAAGATGACCATGCCGGTGAGATAGATATCCAGGTCCGGGTTATCGGCCCTGGCCTGGTCGACCATTTTTCTCGCCATGTCGGTGATGGCCGGTACTTCCTTGCCGGTCCCCTCGTCCGGCAACTGGATGGTGACGTTGACGCCCGTGACGCGGCCATCGGCCGAGATCAGACGACTGACCAGCAACGGTTCGTTGACCGCGATCGCGCGGATGTCCTGCAGCTGCTCCGCCGTGAGCGCCGACGGGTCCGGCACCAGGTCATCGACAATCAGGTCATCACCCTCGGCGCGGGTATGCTGGTAATTGGTAAGGGAATCGACACGCAGGGAATACGGCAGCTGCCAGGCCTCGGTGGTCAGGGCGGCCACGCTCGCCAGCGTCTCCGGCGTGAACACATTGCCATCTTTCGGTGCCAGCACGAACAGGACATTGTCCGTCTTGGTATAGGTGTTCTGCAGCTCCTCGAAGGCCAGCAGCTGCGGATTGTCCTCGCTGAAGAAGACCCGGTAATCGGTCTTGAAGGTCAGGAACCGTGCCCCGCTGGCCGCGAGTGCCACCAGGATGAGCGTCGCCAGCAGGATGACATAGCGCCACCTGATTACCCATTCACCGTATGCGCTGGCCATGTTTTTCATTTTCTTTTCTTTGAATACAGAGACGTGCTGGCGGATAATAGCGATCGACAGACCGGTAAACGATTCTATCCCACTGTCCGCAATCACACAAAACCTGTTACGGAATCCGAGGAGAAAACTTATGAGTGCGACCAGAATGGTATTTATCTTAGTTGCGGCACTTATCGGTGTCGGAATCTGGCTGACCGGCTACAAGAATGTACACTGGTTCCTGTATCTGCCGCCGGCCGTGCTGCTGTTTGCAGGCATCACGGGCATCTGCCCGAGCCACATGATCTTCAGAAAACTCGGCTTCAAGGGCCAGGAACACGGCAACCGTATCTGAGACGGCTTGATAACCCTGTCAACATTGAGCACCGACCTGCCACGGTCGCTATGGGCGCCCGTCATGCCGGACGGACGCACGGAGTGCGTCTGGACCGGCCTGCAGGGCGACAGCCTGTCGCTGTCGATCGCCAACGCAGTGGATGCTGCGCCCGGTCCGGTGATGCTGGTGACGGCGGACATGCAGGCGGCCGAGCAGTTACGCGATCACTACGCGTTTTTCAGTCGCGGCACGGACATTCCGGCGGTCATCTTCCCCGACTGGGAAACGCTGCCCTACGACGGTTTCTCGCCGTACCAGGACATCATCTCGGAACGCCTGGCAACACTCTACCGCCTGCCGCAGCTCGGACGGGGACTGCTGATCGTGGCAGCACCCACCCTGATGCAGCGCCTGCCGCCGGTTGAGTTCGTCACCCGCAACAGCCTGATGCTGCAGACCGGGGAACGCCTGGATCTTGACCGGATACGGGGGGACCTGGACCAGGCCGGTTACCATTGCGTTTCACAGGTCATGGAGCATGGTGAATTCGCGGTGCGCGGCGCCCTGCTGGACCTGTTTCCGATGGGCAGTGACGCACCCTACCGCATCGACCTGTTCGATGACGAGATCGAATCCATCAGGACCTTCAATCCGGAGGACCAGCGCTCGCTCGATGTACAGGACGCCATCCGTATCCTGCCGGCGCGCGAGTTTCCCTTCGACGAGTCGTCGATCAAACTGTTCCGGCGCCGCTTCCGCGCCATGTTTGAAGGCGATCCCCAGGCCTGTCCGATCTACCGGAATGTCAGCAACCGGATAGCGCCGACCGGCATCGAATACTATCTGCCGCTGTTTCTCGAGGATACGGCGACCCTGTTCGATTATCTGCCGGACGATACCACCGTCATCCAGCTCGACGGCACCGAATCCGCCTTCGATGCCTTCGAGTCGCAGATTCGGGAACGCTATGCTGCATTGCGTCATGATCACGAGCGCCCCCTGCTGGAACCGGCAGCGCTGTTCATCGACGCGGCGCAGTGCCATGACCGGCTGGGCTGCCACCCGCGCATTCGCGTCAGCCCCTTTCGGGGGACAGACGCAGCGCCAACCGGGCAACACGACACCCGCCTGCCGGCCGATGTCAGGTTCAGGCCGCGCGCGGAACAGCCCGCCGCGGCCTTGCAGCGTTTTATCAACGAGCTTAATGGCCGGATCCTGTTCACCGCGGAATCAACCGGTCGTCGCGAAATACTGCAGGAACAGTTGCGTGGCTTCGGCATACGCACCACGGGTGTTGCGGGCTGGGCGGAATTTACCCGGGCGGATACCCCGCAGGCCATCTGCGTGGCACCACTGGAACAGGGTTTTGTACTGGACTCACCGCCGCTGGCCGTTATTCCCGAGACCCTGCTGCTCGGCGAACGCGCGCGGCAGGCACGCCGTCGCCGGCCGGTACGCGATCCGGCCGCGATCGTCCGCAACCTGACCGATCTTGAGATCAATGCGCCGGTAGTACACGAGGAACACGGTGTCGGCCGCTACCTCGGTCTGGAAACGATCGATGCCGGCGGCATCGAGACCGAATATCTGGCACTGGAGTATGCCGGCGGCGACAAGCTGTACGTGCCGGTCGCCTCCCTGGACCGGATCAGCCGCTACACCGGCGCCACAGCGGAGAACGCACCACTGCACCGGCTGGGCAGCGACCAGTGGGAACGTGCCCGGCGCAAGGCAGGCAAACGCATTCGCGACGTGGCCGCCGAATTACTGGACATCTATGCCCGCCGTGCCGCCCGCCGGGGATACGCATATGCCGCACCGCAGGATGATTACGCCGCCTTTGCTGCAACCTTTCCGTTCGAGGAGACGCCGGACCAGGAAGTGTCGATCGACCAGGTGCTGGCGGACATGCAGTCGGCAACCCCGATGGACCGGCTGGTGTGCGGTGATGTCGGGTTTGGCAAGACGGAAGTGGCCATGCGCGCGGCATTTCTCGCCGTGCAGGGCGGCAAGCAGGTCGCACTGCTGGTGCCGACTACCCTGCTCGCGCAGCAACACTACCAGAATTTCCTTGACCGTTTCTCCGACTGGCCAATTCGCATTGAACTGATGTCGCGTTTCCGCAGCCGCGCCGAGCAGCAGGAAACCCTGCGGGGACTGGCGGACGGCAGCGTGGACATCGCCATCGGCACCCACAAGCTGCTGCAGGCCGATGTGCATTTCAAGCGACTGGGACTGCTCATCATCGACGAGGAACACCGCTTCGGTGTACGCCAGAAAGACAGGATCAAGGCACTGCGCGCGGAAATCGACATCCTTACGCTGACCGCGACACCGATACCGCGCACGCTCAATATGTCACTGGCCGGCATGCGCGACCTGTCGATCATCAGCACGCCTCCGCCGAACCGGCTCGCGATCAAGACCTTCGTCTGCGAGTGGAACACGACGATCATCAGGGAGGCCTGCCTGCGCGAGATCAAGCGCGGCGGGCAGGTGTATTTCCTGCACAACGATGTGGCCAGTATCGATCGCATGGCGGTTGAGCTGGCCGCTATCGTTCCCGAGGCGGAGATCGGCATTGCCCACGGCCAGATGCGCGAGCGCGACCTCGAGCAGGTGATGCTGGATTTTTACCACCGTCGCTTCAATCTGCTGCTGTGCTCGACCATCATTGAAAGCGGCATCGACGTACCGACGGCGAACACCATTATCATGAACCGCGCCGACAAGCTGGGACTCGCGCAACTGCACCAGCTGCGCGGCCGTGTCGGTCGTTCGCATCACCGCGCCTATGCCTACCTCATCACGCCGCCGCGCCGTGCGATGTCGGCGGACGCCGTCCGGCGCCTGGCGGCGGTGGAATCGATGGAGGCACTCGGTGCCGGCTTCACCCTGGCCACCCATGACCTGGAAATTCGCGGTGCCGGCGAACTGCTCGGCGAGGACCAGAGCGGCCAGATTCACGAAATCGGCTTCTCACTGTATACCGATCTGCTGGAGCGTGCGGTCAGCGCCCTCAGGGAAGGACGTACACCGGAACTCGACACACCCCTGCACCAGGGGCCGGAGATCGACCTGCAGGTGCCGTCCCTGCTGCCGGACAGCTATATTCCCGACGTGCACACCCGCCTGGTCCTGTACAAGCGGATCGCCGGCGCCTCGTCCCCGGAGGCGCTGGACGAACTCCAGGTCGAGATGATCGACCGCTTCGGCTTGTTACCGCAGCCCGCCAGGAACCTGTTCCGCATCACCGCCTTCAAGCTGCTGGCCGCGCCCATGGGTTTACGGAAAATCGAACTCGGCAATCGCGAAGGTCGGGTGCAGTTCACCGATGCCCCGCAAATCGACACCGAAGGTCTGATCGGTCTCGTCCAGGACCGACCGCAGCAGTTCCGCTTCGATGGCGGCACCGGGCTGCGGCTGAGCGGCGATTTTTCCACAGACCCGCTGCGATTTGATACAGTTGGCAACCTGCTTGACATGCTTGCCGGTAATCCGCACAACCTGCTCCGGGACAACTGAAACATGCCTATTCGAATATCCACCTTCCGTCGCTGTCTGCTTGCCCTGCTCGTGCTGTGTGCAGGACCTGCCCCGGCGGTGGCAGCATCGCAGCTGTACGACGTGGAGATCATCATCTTCACGCACAATACCCGGTCTGACCAGGGTGAAGTCTGGCAACAGCCGGATGCCGCAACGGCCCGGGCGCCGGGGGAGTACCGGCAAAACCGCTTCACCGAGCTGTCCTCATCAAGCTTCCGGCTGAAGCCCGTCCGCTACAGCCTGCAGCAGGGCGGTGAATATACGGTGCTGTATCATCGTGCCTGGCGCCAGCTGGCCTACAGCACGTCGCGGGCGGTCGATTACCGCGTGAACGCGCATGCCGATGACAACCGTAACAGCGTCGAAGGCAGCGTCCGGCTGGTCCGCGGGCGCTATCTGCACCTGGATATGGACCTGCTGCTGAAGGAGGTCGCTACGCAACCCTCCGGCCACTACACTGACGGCCCGGTCACTATGCCCGCCTACCGGCTGACCGAAAAACGCCGCATCAAGAGCAGTGATTTGCACTATTTCGACCATCCACGCTTCGGCGTGCTGGCGCTGGTCACACCCTACCGCACGCCCGCACAGACAGTGGATGAGAACACGGCGGAACAGACCGGCCCGGGCGAGCCAGCGGCCGCAGACACCGCTCCGCAGGCGGTGGACGATACAGCCGGGCCGGCATCGCCCTAGCAGGTCGTCGTGATAACCTGCTCGAGTATCGCCCGCACCTTCTCCATCCCGACGGTCAGGTTTCTGTCGATCACCTCCATGCTGATCGCGCCATCGTGGCGGCCGGCGGCGGCATTGGCCGACACCGCAATCACCGCGTAGCACAGGTCCAGCTCACGGGCGAGCGCCGCCTCCGGCATGCCGGTCATGCCGACCATATGGCAGCCGTCACGCTCCATGCGGTCGATTTCAGCCGCGGTTTCCAGGCGGGGCCCCTGGCTGGCACCGTAGGTACCCGAAGCAAACACCTCCACACCCGCCTTGCCGGCCGCATCCAGCAGCTGTGCCCGCATCTCGTTACAGTACGGTTCGGTAAAGTCGATATGCGTTACCTCGGTCAGGTCCGATTCGAAAAACGTATGGTTGCGCGACCAGGTGTAGTCGATGATCTGGTCCGGAATCACGATCGAGGGCGGCACCAGGTCAGCGCGTATGCCGCCGACTGCACACACGGCAATAACACGCTGTATCCCGTGTTGTTTCAGGGCCCACAGGTTGGCCCGGTAATTTACCATGTGGGGCGGGATTGTATGACCATAGCCATGGCGGGGCAGGAAGGCGACATTCCGCCCATACAGCTCACCGAAGGTCAGCGCCCCGGAAGGCTCGCCATAGGGCGTATGCATCACCTCGCGCCGTTCGATAGCGAGCTTCTGCACGCGCGTCAGCCCGGTACCACCGATGATTGCCAGATCAGTCATGGGTCTTGCCATGGTTGCGTTGCCTGTTCATCCATGCCCGTGTCGTTTTCGCCAAGCGCGAAAATACCGTTGAGATTGCGCAGGTAACCCCGGTAATCCATGCCGAAACCGAACACATAGCGGTCCTCGACCTCGAGGCCGGCAAAGTCGGCATGCACAGCGTCGGCACGCCGGTCATGCCGCTTCTCTATCAGCACTGCGCTGTAGACCCTGTCGGCACCGGCTGCCCTGCAAAATTCAAGCACGTCCGCCAGTGTATGGCCTTCGTCCAGGATGTCGTCCACGACCAGTACGGTACGCCCCTCGAGTGATATGCCGGGTTCAGAGACCCAGCGAACTTCCGGTCCGCCGGTTTCGCCCCGGTAGCGCGTGGCATGGAGATAATCCGTCTCGAGCGGAAAAGACAGCCGCGTCAGCAGGTGTCCGGTCGGGATTATACCGCCGGTCAGGACACACAGGACGACCGGCAGGGACTCGCCCAGCGCGGTGGTGATTTCCATGGCCATGCGGTCCAGCGCGGCATGAATATCCCCGGGGCCATGCAGCTGCACCGCGTTGGCGCGAATCCGGTTGAGTTCAGCCTGTGTGAGGGGCATGGGCGACGGCCTGTTCCAGCTCCGGTGCATGCACCGTGGAGGTCGGGTAGGCGATCTCGGCACCGTGCGCGACAATGATGTCACTGATCTTCAGCAACACATCCTGTTTAATCTCGTGGAATCGCGTCCACACGGTGGTATGCGTGAAGGTATAGATGAAAAAGTCGAGCGATGAAGGACCAAACCGGTTGAAATTCACCATCAGCGTCTGCTCGTGATCGATATCCGGATGATTGGTGAGCATCTGGCGGATCTCGTCGAGGATCGCCGGCAGTTGCTGCACGTCGTCATAGCGAACACCGATGGTTTCGTAAATCCGGCGGCGCGTCATGCGCGACGGATTGATAACTGCAATGGTCGAGAAAATACCGTTGGGAATATAAATGGGCCGCTTGTCGAAGGTACGGATCTGCGTCAGTCGCCAGCCGATTTGTTCCACCGTCCCCTCGATCTCGCGGTCTTCCGAGCGTATCCAGTCACCCACGGAGAACGGCCGGTCGAGGTAGATCATCAGTCCGCCGAAGAAATTGGCCAGCAGGTCCTTGGCGGCAAAACCGATCGCGATACCGCCGATACCGCCGAACGC
>CAMYKJ010000032.1 GCA_947258945.1 uncultured Ectothiorhodospiraceae bacterium | reverse complement strand
GCTGTCCAGCAGGTCTGTGTGGACCGGGTTGCCGGACAGGGCCTGCAGCGTCAGCGGGGTAATGAATTCCCGGGCACCGGCCGTCATGATGACGCGTACCCCGGCATCCGCGTTGCGCAGCAGGCGCACCAGCTCGGCGGCCTTGTAGGCCGCGATGCCGCCGGTGATGCCAAGCAGCACGTGTTTTCCGGATAAGTAATTCATAAAGCGGGATTTTAACAGATCGGAATATGCTCCGCTCTTACCTCGACAGATCCACCTGTAGTAGCGCACCGCGTGCGCGAATAAGTGAAACTTATATTTATGGCCACGGAATCCACGGAAGGACACGGAAAAATAATTATTGCATCAGCAAGAGAGACAGCTGTAGGAGCGTATCGCATACGCAAATGAATCGACTGTCATTCCCGCGCGATGTACAGGGATGTATGCGTGCCGCGGGAGGCATGGATGCCGGGAGCGGCAAAGCGGGAATCCAGTCTTGATCCATATGCATGAAAACAAAATATGCCACATCAGACCGTTATTTCAGCTGTTGGAGCCTGTCCCCGCGAAGGCAGGGACGGGAAAGACTTGATATTTATGACAGTTAGTTAATTTTTCCGCGTCCTTCCGTGGATTCCGTGGCTAAAGGTTTTCTTTTCCTCTGTGTCCTTTGTGGCTAATAGAAAATGACCTCGCGCACGCGCTGCGCTCCTACAAAACAATATTCCTGTTCCTCTATGTCCTCTGTGTCCTCTGTGGCAATTTTGTGTGGATGCATTCCATCAGAGACTGGCCGACCGGCGAGCGGCCGCGCGAAAAACTGCTGCAGCACGGCGCGCATGCCCTGTCCGATGCCGAGCTGCTCGCCATCTTCCTGCGCACCGGGGTTGCGGGCCGCAACGTGGTCGACCTTGCCCGCGGCCTGCTTGCCGGCTTCGGCGGCCTGCGGCCGCTGCTGGAAGCGGAGCGCGGACCGTTTTGTGCCCGGCACGGCCTTGGCGAGGCCAGCTACGCCGTGTTGCAGGCCGCGCTCGAGCTGGGCCGGCGCCACCTGCAGGCCGAACTTGCCAGCCGGGATTGCCTCGACTGTCCGGCGACCACACGCCGGTTCCTCGCCAGCCGCCTGCGGCACCTCCCGCACGAGGTGTTCGCCTGCCTGCTGCTCGACAACCGCCACCGCGTCATTGCCTTCGAGGAACTGTTCCGCGGCACCATTGACGGCGCCAGCGTGCACCCGCGCGAGGTCGTGCGCCTGGTCATCCGCTTCAATGCCGCCGCGGTCATCCTCGCCCACAATCACCCTTCCGGCGTGGCCGAACCGAGCCGCGCCGATATCCAGCTGACCCGGCGGCTGACCGATGCCCTGGCCCTGGTGGATGTCCGCGTCCTCGACCATGTGGTCATCGGCGAGGGTGACGGCGTCTCGCTGGCCGAACGTGGTCTGCTTTAAGACCATGAATAGCTTGAACTATTCGTCCAGACCCCGGTTGGCGCCGGCTTGTATCATGGGCCGCTTTCTGGTATAAAATGCGCCCCTCCCGCTGATGGCGGGCTTTTTTACGAGGTTCAGTACGATGTCCAAAGTATGCCAGGTCACGGGAAAGCGCCCGCAAAGCGGTAACAACGTGTCCCACGCCAACAACAAGACGCGCCGCCGTTTTATGCCCAACCTGCACACCCACCGGTTCTGGGTCGACGGGGAGAAGCGCTTCGTGAAGCTGCGTGTTTCGAGCAAGGGCATGCGCATCATTGACAAGCTCGGCATCGATACCGTGCTGGCCGACATCCGCAAGCGCGGCGAAAAGGTTTAACGGAGATCCATCATGCGTGACAAGATCAAGCTCGTCTCCAGCGCCGGCACCGGTCACTACTACACGACCACCAAGAACAAGCGCAACATGCCGGAAAAAATGGAGATCAAGAAGTTCGACCCGGTGGTACGCAAGCACGTCCCCTACAAGGAAGCAAAAATAAAGTAGGAGCGGACCGCGTCCGCGAAAAACGCGATTACAGCTCTCGCTATGAATATCAGAAACCCGGCACTGCCGGGTTTTTTTATTGCAAAAAAGCTATCTCGCGCAAAGCCGCCAAGGCGCAAAGAAAACATAGCCACAGAGGACACAGAGAATTAATTATTCTCATTACTCGAACGCTGAATTACCTTCTGTCGTCATCCCCGCGAAGGCGGGGATCCAGGGGTAAATGCTGTTCCGATGAATCAGTTTGTATGCTGAAAGATGGCATTGCAGGAGCGGATCGTATCCGCGAATAAATCGCGCACGCGGTGCGCTCCTACAGCTGCAATAACCATCTGATGAGGCTGTTTTATAACACGCTTATTGTTCAAGACTGGATTCCCGCCTTCGCGGGAATGACAAGATACTTAAGTCGGTAATTGTATTTCTCTGTGTTCTCTGTGGCTTTTATTATGTTTTCTTTGCGCCTTGGCGACTTTGCGCGAGATACCTTTACACCCGCTCCAATAACAGGTTCCCCACCCCGTCCACCTCACACCGCCAGCCATCCGGCAGCCAGGTGGTCGCCAGCGTCTCCGTAATCACTGCCGGACCGGTGAATACCTGTCCGGCCGAAAGTCCGGCCCGGTCCCGGACCGGGACCGGGTCCGGGTAACCGGCAACGGCCGTCGTGTGCGTTACACCGACCTGTTCACCGACAGGCGGGAGGCGGATATCCGCCGCCGTGCCCTGCAGGCCACAGCGCAGGTTGACCAGTTCCACCGGCAGTTCCATACGATGTCCGTAACGCTGCCGGTGCAGTGCATGAAAGGCGTCGCCAGTCGCCATAATACCGTCCCACGGGATATTCAGGGTATAGGACTGGCCGGGATAGCGCAGATCGAGACTGAAGCGTGCCGCCGTGTTCTCCGCCGGCACCCCCTCGGCCGCCAGTTCGGCACGGCCGGCCTCGGCCAGCGCCTGCAGGTGCCGGTCGATGGCAGGCGCATCGAAGGTCGCCAGTTCGCCGGTCAGGGTATGCGACAACTGCCGTGAGGGCGGCGCCACCAGCATGCCAAGTGCCGACAGCACCCCGGCCTGTACCGGGACCAGCGCCTGCGTCATGCCCAGCGCCCCAGCCAGTGCACAGACATGCAGCCCGCCGGCACCGCCGAAGGACATGAGGACGTAGTTCGCCGGGTCCTCGCCGCGCTGCACCGAGATCACGCGCAGGGCCTGCGCCATGTGCTCGTTGGCGACCGCCAGCACGCCCCGGGCCGCCTCCTCGATACTGCAGTCGAGGCCGGACGCCAGCGTTTGCATGGCCTGGCTCGACGCCCCGACATCCAGCGCCATGGCGCCACCGAGAAAGGCATTCGCCTGCAGGCGGCCCAGCACCAGGTTGGCATCCGTGACCGTGGGCCGGGTGCCGCCCTGCCCGTAGCAGGCCGGTCCCGGGTCGGCACCGGCGGATTCCGGCCCCACCTGCAGCAGACCGCCATCATCGACACGGGCAATCGAACCGCCCCCTGCGCCGATGGTGTGCATGTCCACCATGGGCACGGCGACCGGCCACTCGCCAATACGGCCCTCAGAGGTCAGGCGAATCTCGCCGTCGATCAGCGCGACGTCGGTCGAGGTACCACCCATGTCGAAGGTGAGCAGGCGCGCCTGGCCGGCCTGCCGGCCAAGGAAGCGGGCACCCATCAGCCCGCCGGCAGGACCCGACAACAGCAGCTGTACGGCCTTGCGACCGGCCTGGTCCGCGCTCACCGTGCCGCCGCTGCTTTGCATCACGGCCACCGGCGCCGGTGCCAGCGCCTCACCCAGGCGCTGCACATAGCCGGCGACCAGCGGTCCCACCCAGGCGTTCAGCCAGGTGGCGATGCCGCGTTCGTACTCCCGGTATTCCGGCAATACCTCGGCGGAGCAGGACACGAATACATCGTCCGGCAGCCAGGACGCGATTTCGCGTTCGTCGCCGTCATCCATAAACGAGAACAGCAGGTTGATGGCGACCGCCTGCGGCTGCAGCCTGGTAATCGCCGCCCGCACCGCGTCCCGGTCGTCTCCGGTCAGCCGCGACACCGCCCTGCCGTCAGCCCCGGTGCGTGCCCCCACCTCCAGGCACAGCGTGCGCGGCACCGGTGGCGGTTGCGGTGCGGGTTGCAGGTTGTACAGCTCCCGGCGCGCCTGGCGACCGATCGTCAGGACATCGCCCAGTCCCCGATTGGTGATATAGACGGTGCGCACCCCCTTGCGCTCGAGCGCGGCATTCGTCGCCACGGTCGAGCCGTGGATGACGCGCAGCCCGTCGGTGGCGATATCCAGGTCGCGGATGCCCTGCAGAATGGCCTCCTCCGGCGCCGCCGGCGTGGACAACACCTTGTGCACGCGCAGGCCCTGCCCGTCGTAGAGGACAAAATCGGTAAAGGTGCCGCCGGTGTCGACACCGAGCCAAATCAATGGGGTCAGAGTCGATTGATTTTCGTTCCCATCGTTACCACCGTCAGATCTCATGACAGGTGAGTATAAATCAATCGACTCTGACCCCATTGATTTGGCTTGTATAAATCGCGCCAAACGCAATAATAGCCCCATGTCGTCGAATACCCTGGTAACGGCCAGCGGCCTGTACCGCTATTACAACCAGCATTGTGCCGTCAACGATGTCAGCTTCGAGCTGTCGCGGGGCGACGTGCTGGGCTTCCTCGGCCCGAACGGCGCCGGCAAGTCCAGCACCATGCAGATGCTCTCCGGCAACCTGTCGCCCAGCGCCGGTGAGATTATTATCAACGGCATCGACCTGCTCGACCGGCCGAAGGACGCCAAACGCGAAATCGGCTACCTGGCCGAACAGCCGCCGGTCTATCGCGAGCTGACGGTTAACGAGTATCTCGACTACTGCGCGCGCCTGAACCGTATCCCGCGCGAGCGGCGTGCGCAGGCACTGGCCACCGCGAAGGAACGCTGCGGGCTCGCCGATGTCGCCACACGGCTGATCGGCAACCTGTCCAAGGGCTACCGGCAGCGTGTCGGTATTGCACAGGCCATCATCCACACGCCCGCGGTCGTCATCCTCGACGAACCGACCGTCGGCCTGGACCCGCTGCAGATCCGCGAGATCCGCTCGCTGATCCGGGAGCTGGGCGAGGACCACGGCATCATCCTGTCGACGCATATCCTGCCCGAGGTCCAGGCAACCTGTAACCGGGTGCAGATCATTCACCAGGGGCGCCTGGTGTTCGCCGATACCGCCGCCGGCCTCGATGCGCGCATGAGCGCCACGTCGCTGGTCGCCCGTTTCGGCAATCCGCCCGATGTATCCAGGCTGCTTGCGCTGCCGGGTGTGGCGGAAGTGGCCGCGCTGGATGACGGCCGGGTGCGCATCGACTTCACGGGAGACAGCCCCGCCGAGGCACTGGTCGAGCAGGCCGTGGCCGGCGGCTGGCGGCTGCAGGAACTCACTGCGGAGCGTCACACCCTGGAACAGATCTTCATCGAGCTGACCACGGGCGACGCCCCCGGCCATGCCAGCGGGGCAGCCGCATGATCTTCACCATCGCCGCGCGCGAACTGCGCAGCCTGTTCCTGTCACCGCTGGCCTGGGCGATCCTCGCCGTCACCCAGTTCATCCTCGCCTGGCTGTTCCTGGCGCAGATCGATACCTGGATAACGCTGCAGCCGCGGCTGGCCGCGATCGAGGGTGCGCCCGGCGTGGCCGACATCGTCGTGGCGCCGCTGCTGGCCAATGCGGGCATCGTCCTGCTGCTCATCACGCCGCTGATCACCATGCGCAGCCTCAGCGACGAGTACCGCGGCCACACCATCAGCCTGCTGTTATCCGCGCCGGTATCGATGACGGAGATCGTTCTCGGCAAGTACCTCGGTATCCTCGGTTTCTTCCTCGCCCTGCTGCTGATGCTCACGCTGATGCCGCTGTCGCTGCTGGCGGGCACCGACCTCGACATGGGCAAGCTGGCCGCCGGCCTGCTCGGACTCGGCCTGATGCTGGCCGCCTTCGCCGCCATCGGTCTGTACATGTCCTCGCTGACCGAGCAGCCGGTGGTCGCGGCCGTGACCACCTTCGGCCTGTTGCTGCTGCTGTGGATCATCGACGAGGCCGGTACCGCACAGGCCACTGGCGCAATGGGCTACCTGTCCATGCTGTCGCACTACAAGGGTCTGCTGAAGGGCGTCTTCAACAGCATGGACGTCGCCTATTACCTGCTGGTCATCGCCCTGTTTACCGGTTTCACCATCCGTCGCCTGGACGCGACGCGCCTGCCGCACTGAGCCCATGAAAGTATCACGCCGCTCGAGCCGACTGTTTCGCCTGCAGACCGTGGTCTTTTCCGTGGTGTATGCCGGCATCATCGGCATGCTGGCGTGGCTGAGCACACAGTACGTCTACCAGGCCGACTGGACCGTCGGTGCGCGCAACAGTATCTCGCCGGAGACGCGCGAGCTGCTCGACACCATGCCGGACCCGGTCACCATCACCGCCTTCATGCACGACGACCCGCTGCTGCAGGAACAGCTGCGGGACCTGGTCGGCAGCTACCAGCGCTACAAGGACAACATCACGCTGGAGATCATCAATCCCGACACGGTGCCCGAACGCGTGCGCGAACTCGGCATCGCGAGCGGCGGCGAAATCGTCATCGCCTACCGGGATGGCCGCGAAAAGGTGCAGACGCTGGCCGAGTTGCCGTTCACCA
>CAMYKJ010000031.1 GCA_947258945.1 uncultured Ectothiorhodospiraceae bacterium | reverse complement strand
ATCGCACTGTTCGATCTCGATAACACCCTGATCGCGGGTGACAGTGACTACCTGTGGGGCTGTTTCCTGGTGGAACAGGGCATCGTCGACGCCGCCGAATACGAACAGGCCAATCAGCGCTTCTACGACCAGTACAAGGTCGGCGAGCTGGACATCCACGAGTTTCTCGCCTTTCAGCTCAGGCCGCTGGCCGTGCACCCGATGACGCAACTGCAGCAGTGGCGCGCACAGTACATCGAGGAAAAGATCCGGCCGATCCTGCTGCCCGGGGCACAGGACCTGATCGAACGCCACCGACAGCAGGGCGATACGCTGGTCATCATTACCGCGACCAACCGTTTCATTACCGAACCCATCGCCACCCTGTACGGTATCGGACACCTGCTTGCGACCGAACCCGAACTGCGTGACGGGCGCTATACCGGCGGCGTGTCAGGCACGCCCTGCTTTCAGGACGGCAAGGTCACGGCACTCGCAGGCTGGCTCGATGCCCATGATGAATCACTGACCGACAGCTGGTTTTACAGTGACTCCCACAACGATCTGCCGCTGCTCGAACAGGTGCAACGACCGGTGGCCGTCGACCCCGACGAGATCCTCAATGCGCATGCCGTTAATCACGGGTGGCCGGTGATCAGCCTGCGGTGATTAATAATGAAAATATTCAACTGATTGATTCTTTCTTGTCATTGCGAGCGAAGCGCGGCAATCCCTGTCACGAGCGCTCCACAGGAGACTGTGGTGCTCTCCGGAGATCCCTTCGTTACACTCGGGACGCCGGCGGCGGATGTCTTCGCTACTTTGTTCCCCGCAATGACGTGCCGACCGGAATTTTTATGGCATTTATCTTTCCGTGTCCTTCCGTGGATTCCGTGGCAATAATAAACATATTAAATGGCCACGGAATCCACGGAAGGACACGGAAGTATTTCTTTGGAATTTTCGGCGATTAAGTATTTATGTCATGACACCTTCTGCGGATTGCCTTGTCATGTCGTTTCTCGCAATGACGACACGCCTGGATTTCACTGATGCGTAGTTTATTTCTGCTTGCCGGACTCGCGCTACTCAGTGCCGGCAGTCTTGCAATCAGCCTGCTCAGCGGCAGCATCGATACTGACCTCGACAGTCTGCTTACCGTTCTGGCCGGCAGCAGTGACGAACTGAGTCGTCAGATCGTGATGGAGCTGCGCTGGCCGCGTACGGCCGCTGCCTTTGTGACCGGTGCAATGCTGGCACTGGCCGGCGCCCTCATGCAGGTCCTGCTGCGCAATCCGCTCGCCGATCCCTACGTGCTCGGCATATCTGGCGGCGCTGCCACCGGCGCGCTGTTGTCCATGCTGCTCGGACTGGGCGGCTGGTGGCTGCAGGGGTCTGCATTCACCGGCGCATTACTGTCGATGCTGCTGGTATTTGGCCTGGCACACGGCAGTGGTGCATGGAGTTCGCACCGCCTGCTGCTGACCGGCGTGGTGGTTGCCGCAGGCTGGGGCGCCGTGATTGCTTTCCTGCTGGCCATCAGCCCGGAACGGGGATTGCGCGGCATGCTGTTCTGGCTGATGGGTGACCTTTCGCGTGCCACATTGCCGGTCTTCGCCGCAGCGGTTCTGGCCGCGGGACTCGTCATGGCCCTGGCCATCGGCCGCTCACTCAACCTGATGACCCGGGGGGAACTGGCTGCGCAGTCTCTCGGCGTGCCGGTGCAAACACTGCGCACGGTCATCTACCTGCTTGCATCTTTACTGACGGCCTTCGCGGTCACCCTGGCGGGCAGTGTCGGTTTTGTCGGCCTGATCGTACCGCACCTGCTGCGCCTGGCGGGTGTGCGCGACCATCGCCTGCTGTTGCCGGCGGCAGTGCTGCTCGGTGGCAGTCTGCTGGTGACTGCGGACATGCTGGCGCGCACCGTGCTGGCGCCACAGCAGTTACCCGTGGGTATCCTGACCGCACTGGTCGGTGTCCCGCTGTTCCTCGTCTTGCTGTATTACAGCCGCAACCAGGCCGGTAACCGGACATGACGACGCTGTGTGCCGAACAGTTGAGTGTCACCATCGGGCCGGTGCAGGTCTGTACCGCACTGGAGCTTGAAATACAGTCGGGCGAACGCTGGTGCATCCTCGGGCGTAACGGTGCGGGTAAAACCACCCTGCTGCACACGCTGTGCGGACTGCATCCGGCAGACGCCGGACAGGTGTTGCTGAACGGACATACGCTGAGCAGCCTGCCACGCAGGGCCATTGCACGCGGCATTGGTGTCCTGCTGCAGGACCATGACAATGCCTTCCCGGCAAGCGTGCTGGAAACCGCACTGGTCGGCCGCCATCCCTGGCTGGGTGCCCTGCAGTGGGAGTCGGATAATGACTGGGCACGTGCCCGCGAGGCGCTGCAGGAAACGGGACTGTCCGGCATGGAATCACGCATGACCGATACCCTGTCCGGCGGTGAACAGCGTCGTCTGGACCTCGCAACGCTGCTGACGCAGAACCCGGAGGTCTTCCTGCTGGATGAACCCACCAATCACCTCGACCTGCACCACCAGGTCCGGGTGCTGGACCTGTTGCAGCGGCTCGCCGGGGAATACCGGCGGGCCGTCTGCATGTCGCTGCATGACATCAATATGGCGGTGCGCTACTGCAACCGGTTCCTGCTGCTGTTCGGCGAAGGTGAAAGCGCGCAGGGCGACAGCGCGACCGTCCTGACACCGGCCAATCTCGAACGCCTCTACGGACACGAACTGCGCTTTATCGACACGCCCGACGGACCGGTGTGGCTGCCGAAGTGACAGGCATGATTTCATGCCTGTCATCCCCGCGCAGGCGGGGATCCAGTCAGGACAGATGATTTCATGCCTGTCATCCCCGCGCAGGCGGGGATCCAGTCAGGACAGATGATTTCATGCCTGTCATTCCGTACTGATTTACGTCTTCCTCCATTCTTACATCCAACTACATACCTGCAGGAGCGGATCGCATCCGCGAACAATTTACAGCCGGAATTTATTCGCGCACGCGGTGCGCTCCTCCAGGTCACCGACAAGCAGTTGATTACCACCGCGTTCACAAACCCGCCTTGACACCCCTGCCCGTGCGGCCGTACAGTCTGCCCCGCTTTGTTGCAGGTGTCCCGTGGACTATCGTCCCCGGGATGAAACGGGAAGCCGGTGCGTCACACTGACAACTCCGGCGCTGCCCCCGCAACGGTAAGCGAGTCGAGGTGAATCCATACGCCACTGCGCAAGCGGGAAGGTGATTCGCCGGGGAAACCGCTCGCGAGCCCGGAGACCGGCCTGCAATTGACTTGATCGTGTCGCGGAGGGCGATACCAACAGGCTGATTTCCGGCTTCGTTGTCTCCTCCTCTGTGACCCTCACGCGCGGGTGGACGCACTGGAGAAGGAATGCATTCCTGCTTTCGTCGAATTACCGGCCAGCTCGCCGGCTGGATTTTCATTGCCTCCCCCGTCGCGACGTTCGCCGCACAGGAACCCATTATCGTGACCGCCACGCGCGTCGCCCGGACTGCCGATGAAACACTGTCTTCCGTGACTGTCATTACCCGCAAGGAAATCGAACGCAGCCAGGCCGGTTCACTCGGTGAGTTGCTGCAGGGCATCACCGGTGTCAATGTCGTCAACCAGGGCGGCAACGGCAAGCTGACATCACTGTACCTGCGGGGCACCAATCCCGGCCATGTGTCGGTCCTCGTCGATGGCATTCGCATGGGCTCGGTCACCTCGGGCACCGTCGCCTGGGAATTCCTGCCGCTCGAACAGGTAGAACGGATTGAAGTGGTCCGCGGCCCGAACTCCGCGCTGTACGGCTCCGAGGCGATCGGCGGCGTCATACAGATCTTCACCCGGCGTGGTGACGGACCTGTTCGCTGGGGCGTGTCGGCAGGCGGCGGTCGTTACGATACGCTGGATGCCGGCGCAGATATCAGCGGCAGCACCGGCAACGGCTGGTTTTCGGCGCGCATTGCACACAAGCAGACAGACGGTTTTGATGCCCGTCAGCCCACCGTCGAGTTCGGCAGCCCGGTCGATGATCCGGACAGGGACGGGTATGACAATACCTCGGCCAGCCTGCGACTGGGCCACCGCTTTGCAGACGGCAGCGAAATCGAATTCCACGGCCTGCACGCCGCCGGCAATACCGAATACGACACGACTGCACCGTCCGCCAACGAGGATGATTTTGTACAACAGGCGCTTGGTGTCACCCTGACGACCATGCCTGCCGAAAACTGGGACCTGACACTATCAGCAGGGCGCAGCCTCGATGAGCGTGACAGTTTTCGTTCCGGTGCGCCCGGATCCGAATTTACCTTCGACACCGAGCGCCTCACTCTTTCGCTGCAAAATGATTTCACGCTGGCCGGTGAAGACGTGATGTCGGCCGGTATCGACTACCACGATGATCGTGTCGACAGCACCACTGTCTACAATGAGACTTCACGCGCCACCACGGCAGGTTTCATACAATACCAGGGAGAAATTGCCAACCATTCCCTGCTGGCACGTATCCGGCGGCTGCATGACGAACAGTTCGGCAATCGCAACACCGGCAACCTTGCCTGGGGTTACCCGGTCGGCGCAACGATGCGCGTCACCGCCTCCTATGGTACGGCCTACAAGGCACCGACTTTCAATGACCTGTACTTCCCGGACTTCATGGGCTTCCCGACCAGTAATCCAAACCTGCGACCGGAAACATCCGAGTCCCTGGAGGTCGGACTCGAGGGACGGGCCGGTCGGCTCGACTGGGATGTGCGCGCCTACCGCACAGACATCGAAGACCTGATTGTCTTCGATCTCGCCACCTTCCTGCCCGGCAATATCAGTGATGCGGTGATCAATGGCCTGGAACTGGCCCTGTCCGGTGTACTGCTGGACTGGGACACCTCCGCCACAGCCACCTATCTGGACACGGAGGACGATGCGACCGGCAATGACCTGCCGCGACGCGCCCGGCGCAGCCTGCGAATCGACCTGGACCGCACATTCGGCAAGGCCGGCCTGGGCGCCACCTTCATCGCCCAGTCATCCCGGTATGACGACGCCGGGAATACGATCAGGGTCGGCGGCTTCGGCAAGCTTGATGTGCGCGGTTCATATGAGCTGGGACAAGGCCTGACACTGGAAGGACGCGTCGACAACCTGCTCGACAAGAACTACCGGACCGTCGATACCTATAACACACCCGGTCGCAGCCTGTTTCTGACAGTGCGTTACGCTGCGGGCGGATAGGCAGACAACATGCGAAACTTCCTGCTGGTTTCAGTCCTGCTGCACGCTATTGCGGCATTGCTGCTACAGTATGCCGATACAACCCGCGACGCATTACCGCTGCCGGGGCGAACCATCGCGCTGACACTGCAAACATTCAGCGATCCTGTCCGCAGTCCGCAACCACCACCCGCACCGCCACAAAAGACAGCCCGGGCACAACAGGCACCGGCGCCCGCTGCCGGCATACCGGGCACGCCCGTGCAGGAATACATTGAAAATGCGGACGCGGAAAACGCTGCCATTGCCGAGAAAATCACACCACCGGTTCGGGACCGCACTGAACAAACGCCGGAAAATAACCCTGCCGCCAGGGAAGCAATCGCGCAGGCTGCGCAGGATAATCCCGACAACCGGGATACGCTGAACTCGTTGCGGGCCGCTGTCTTCAGCGCACTGCAGGCCCGCTTTACCTACCCGCGCCGCGCACGTAAGCGCGGCTGGGAGGGCACCGTGATAGTATCCCTGCGCATCATGCCCGATGGCCACCTTTCGGAAATCCAGCTCGCAGACAGTTCCGGCGTCCCGCTACTGGACCGCGCAGCCCTGCGCTCACTGGCCGGCATCAGTATGCCGCAGGTCGTTGCCTGGCTGGATGGCCGTGAAATCGATATGCTGATACCGGTCGAATACCGCCTGACGGACAGCTGATATGGGTAAACGCCTGACCAGGATCTACACGCGCACCGGCGATGACGGCACCACCGGACTGGGTGACGGTTCGCGCACCGCGAAGGATGATAGCCGTATCGAGGCCATCGGCAGCGTGGATGAGCTGAATTGCGTGCTTGGCGTGCTGCTGTGCGAAGAACCGTCGGACACTGTCCGTGAATGTCTGATTGGCATACAGCACCGGCTGTTCGATATCGGTGGCGAGCTCAGCATACCCGGCCACCGTATGGTTGCCGACAGCCATGTACATAAACTGGAACAGATACTGGATGAACTGAACGCCGGACTGCCGCCACTGGAGGATTTCATCCTGCCGGGCGGAACCCGCGCCGCCGCCCTCTGCCACCAGGCGCGCGCCGTGTGCCGGCGCGCCGAGCGTCGCGCGTATACTCTCGGCAAGGAGTCGGAGATCAACGCCGCCAGTACCCGCTACCTCAACCGGTTATCGGACCTGCTGTTCGTTATGTCACGCTATCTCAACCGGCAGGCCGGTAAACCGGACGTGTTGTGGGAGCAAGGGGAGAATAAAAACACGCAACGCCCTTAACGAGAAAGAACACCTTGTTGTCATCCCCGCGAAAACCCGATCCCCGAATGCAAGGGGCGATAAGGTGTATTTAATGGTCCGGTTTCAAACATTTGTCACCCCCGCGAAGGCGCGAAGCGCTCCTACAACCCGTCATTGCGCACCTGATCGAGAATCCCGCACAGTTGTTCCGCACCGTCCAGGATGCGCGGGGTATGCCGCACCAGCAGGTCATCGTCGATGGTGTATAGATGACTGTTCGCGACGGCA
>CAMYKJ010000030.1:8646-11848 GCA_947258945.1 uncultured Ectothiorhodospiraceae bacterium | reverse complement strand
CAATATTTGTGTATGCTTGCGGCAACCGGCAGGGTGGACTGGCGCTATTCAGTCATTAACTTAATCAAACCTAAAATATATAGTACGCACCATATAATTAATGTATACAAATAACAGTAACTTAATGTCAATTACGCCATTTCGGAACCTGGATTTTCGCGATCCGGGCGCAAAAATGGGCCTCATCGCCTGAAAACCCCGCAAAATTAATGTGTTTAACCGGTAAATCGGCCTGGTTACCCATAACGCTTGCAAGCCCCTTACAGACATGAAAAATTTATATTAATGTAGGCAATATTATTGGGGTATACTATGCAAATGACCGAAACAGCTCGACCCTCGCTGCGCGAGCGAAAGTTTGCCCGTACCCGCCTGGCCCTGGCGGAGGCCGTCACCCTGCACCTCGAAATGGCACCCTTTGAAAACCTGTCGGTGAAGGCCCTGTGCGAGCGGGTGCAGATTTCCGAGGCCACCTTCTTCAATTATTTCCCGAGAAAAGAAGACCTGATCGTCTACCTGGACCGGCTGTGGACGCTGGAACTCAACTGGTATGGCCGGCAGGCGGCCGGGCAGCAAACCGGCCTGCCCGTGATCGAGGCCCTGTTTCGCTACACCTCTATCCAGATCCAGAAGAAGCCCGGGCTGATGGGAGAGATCATTGCGCACGAGGCGCGGATCCGATCGCGGGAAGCCGGTCCGGAGATCACCCAGGCCGAACGCATGATCGCGTTTGCCGATCTCGAGGACATCGATTCCCTGCCGGATGACTCGCTCGAGAACCTGTTGCGTTCGTCACTGGAGGCGGCCATCAAACAGGGCGACCTGCCGGAGAACACGGCCATCGCGGCGGCCATGGTGGGTCTGGTATCGATCTTCTACGGGGTGCCGCTGGCCATGCAGTATGCCAACCCGGCCGCGATCGGTGCCATGTATCGCCAGCAGCTGGCACTGCTGTGGGCAGGTCTGCGTGCAGTGGTCGAGAAGTAGTGCGCCCGGCCCCGGGAACGGGCGTCAGGTATTGTGATTGCCGCGTGCCTTGTCGAGGGACTCATGCCAGGCGCGCACAAAGTGCGGCCACCAGGAGGGTTGATGCAGCTGGTCGAGCGCCGCATGGCAGTGGCGCGCGGCGCGCAGCGTCCGGGTATGCAGGCGCCTGGCATGGTCCCGGAGGAGCTGCTTCAGGGGCGGGCGGGCGAGCATTTCCAGCAGGGTGTGTTCACGTTGCTTGGCCGCCCACAGTTCATTGTTAACACTGCGCTCCAGCAATTTCATGCGCTGCCTGAGCTGTTGCAGCTCCATGACCGGCAGCGGGCTGCCTTCCGCGCGCGCGCGCTCGCGCATGCGACGTTCCAGTACCTGGACGCGTTGCTGCAGCTGCTCGATGTCGATCGGCTGGCGGCGAAGCGTTTGCTGCATGGCATACTTGCCGCTGGCAGGAAACACCTTGCGGGCAGGGGTTTTGGCCGCGTCAGGGCGCTTGAGCGGGGCGGCCCCGTCAGCCGGTTTATGAGCCGGTTTCCTGGTCAGTGTCGCTGCCTGCGGGTTGCTCCCGTCGTTGACGTTTTCGAACTCAAGCAGCCTCATTCTTCATGCCTTATGTGGTGTACTTTCGGGCAGTCTAACAGAACATATTCTATATTAGAGAAATTATTGTCTTTGTATGCGCGGTGCTCAGGCCGACTGCGGCATTGCCGCCGATTCAGACACGGGCGTAGAATTCCTGATAATTTTTTAAGGGCACATTCATCATGACTGCGCATGACAGGCAATATGACGTGATTGTCGTCGGGGGTGGCCATGCCGGGACCGAGGCCGCGCTGGCGGCGGCGCGCCTGGGCGCACGTACCCTGTTGCTGACCCATAACCTCGACACGCTCGGACAGATGAGCTGCAATCCGGCAATCGGCGGCATCGGCAAGAGCCACCTGGTACGGGAAATCGATGCCCTCGGCGGGGTGATGGCGCAGGCCGCCGACCGTGCCGGTATCCAGTTCCGCGTACTCAACGCCAGCAAGGGTCCGGCGGTGCGCGCCACGCGCGTGCAGGCCGATCGCGTGCTGTACCGCCGTGCCATACGCACTGCACTGGAGGCACAACCCGGGCTGCAACTGTTCCACCGGGCTGCAACTGTTCCAGCAGGCGGTGGACGACCTGCTGGTGGAGCAGGGACGGGTCACGGGCGTGGTGACGGCCAGCGGCCTGCGTTTTCAGGCCCGGGCGGTGGTGCTGACCGTAGGCACCTTCCTTGGCGGACGCATCCATGTCGGACCGGTGAATCATGCCGGTGGCCGTGCCGGTGATCCGCCGGCCAATGCACTGGCCAGCCGCCTGCGCGACATGGACCTGCGCGTGGCGCGCCTGAAGACCGGCACACCGCCGCGGATCGACGGGCGCACCATCGATTATTCACGGCTTGCCGAACAGGCCGGCGACACGCCGTTGCCGGTCATGTCGTTTCTCGGCCACGTGGACCAGCATCCGCGCCAGGTCAGTTGCCACCTTACGCATACCAATGCGCATACCCATGACATCATTCGCGCGGGGCTGGCGGATTCGCCGATGTACAGCGGTGCAATCGAAGGCGCAGGTCCGCGTTACTGCCCGTCCATCGAGGACAAGGTGGTGCGTTTTGCCGACAAGCCGTCGCACCAGATATTCATCGAGCCGGAGGGCCTGGATACGCGTGAGGTCTATCCGAACGGCATCTCGACCAGTCTCTCGTTTGACGTGCAGTGCGCGCTGGTACAGTCCATCGCCGGTTTCGAACAGGCGCAGATAACGCGCCCGGGCTACGCCATCGAATACGATTATTTCGATCCGCGCGATCTGCGGCATTCACTCGAGACGCAGCGCATCGCCGGCCTGTTTTTCGCCGGACAGATCAACGGTACCACCGGCTACGAGGAGGCCGCGGCGCAGGGACTGCTGGCCGGACTGAATGCCGCGCGCCAGTGCCGGGATGCGGCACCCTGGACGCCGCGACGCGACGAGGCCTACCTCGGTGTGCTGGTCGACGACCTGGTCACGCGCGGCACCAGCGAGCCTTACCGCATGTTTACCAGCCGGGCGGAATACCGGCTGTTGCTGCGCCAGGACAACGCAGACCTGCGGCTGACGCCTGCCGGTCACGCGCTGGGCCTGGTCGATGAGCGACGCTGGCAGGCATTCAATGTGCGTCGCGAGGCCATCGAGCAGGAACAGC
>CAMYKJ010000030.1:6966-8620 GCA_947258945.1 uncultured Ectothiorhodospiraceae bacterium | reverse complement strand
TGCTCGACAAGCCATTGTCACGCGAGCAGCGTGCCAGTGAATTGCTGCGTCGTCCGGAGATCGATTACCGCTCACTGATGGCAATCGAGGGTATCGGGCCCGGTGTCACGGCGACGGACGTCGCCGAGCAGGTAGAGATACAGGCGAAGTACGCCGGCTACCTGGAGCGGCAGCAGGCGGAGATCGAACGCCAGCAGCATTATCGCGAACAACCATTGCCGGTGAATTTCGATTACAATGCGGTCACGGGGCTGTCCGGCGAGGCATGCGAGAAACTGCAGGATGTACAACCGCAGACCATTGGCCAGGCGGCGCGCATACCGGGCATCACACCGGCCGCCGTCTCGCTGTTACTGGTACACATGAAGAAACACAGGTATTCCAGACGGAGCGCGTGATACAGTACGTTCGACAATGACAGCCAATGTATACCGGACTATATAACCGCAAGCGCAAGGGTCGAAAAAGCAGTTTTGTCGACCCGGGCGAATTGCTGGAAGACGGCATACTCGAGCTGGGCCTGGAAGAACGCCTCGGCGGGGATGACCTGCTGATGGCTTACGTGACCGAGCTGATGAACTGGAACCGGGTCTATAACCTGACCTCGGTCCGCAAGCCCGCCGATATCATTACCCGCCACATTCTCGACAGCCTGTCGATCCTGGACTACCTGCACGGCGACCGCATCCTCGATATCGGCACCGGTGCCGGCCTGCCGGGTATCCCGCTGGCGATTGCCTGTCCGGAGCGCGAGTTCGTGCTGCTGGACAGCAGCAGCAAGAAACTGCGCTTTGTCCAGCAGACACTGGGCATCCTCAAGCTGGATAACGTCACGCTGAAAAATACCCGCGTGGATGAATACCGGGCGGACAGTCCGTTCGATACCATCGTATGCCGTGCGTTTTCCGACCTGCCGGATTTCTATCGCTTCGCCGCACGCCTGTGCAACTCCGGCGGACGCATGCTGGCGATGAAGGGTGTGTACCCGATGACGGAAGTCGAAAGCCTGGAAGACAAGTCGGTCATCTCCGATGTCGTTTCGCTGAAGGTGCCCGGCCTGGATGCAGAGCGCCACCTGGTGATCATGCAGCCGCCAGTCAACGGCAGTGACGTAGAGCGTGCAGAATGAGCGGGGCTTGACCGGCATGGGCAGGATAATCGCGGTAACCAACCAGAAAGGCGGCGTCGGCAAAACGACGACCAGCGTCAACCTCGCGGCCTCGCTGGCGGAGACCGGACGCCGTGTCCTGCTGGTCGACCTCGATGCCCAGGGCAACGCCACCATGGGCAGCGGCGTCAACAAGTACGAGGTCACGCTGACCGGCTACGACCTGCTCATGGGGCATGTCGATATCCGCAGCGCCATCCTGAAGGCCGGCGCTGCCGGCTACGACCTGTTGCCCGGTAACGCCGACCTGACCGCTGCCGAGGTCGAGTTGATGTCCAAGGATGATCGCGAGCGCCGCCTGCGTGCGTCGCTGTCGTACGTGCAGAACGACTATGACCTGGTCATGATCGACTGCCCGCCGTCACTCAATATGCTGACGATCAATGCACTGGCTGCGGCCCATGGCGTGCTCATTCCTATTCAGTGCGAATACTATGCGCTCGAAGGCCTGTCGGCCCTGCTGGATACGGTCGAGCGGGTGCGTGC
>CAMYKJ010000030.1:0-6954 GCA_947258945.1 uncultured Ectothiorhodospiraceae bacterium | reverse complement strand
GCGCGCAACCGGCTTGCCGGCGAGGTGTCCGTGCAGCTGCATGAGCACTTCGGCAACAAGGTCTATCGCACCATCATTCCACGCAACGTACGGCTCGCCGAGGCGCCGAGTCACGGTTTGCCGGTGCTGCGCTATGACAAGAGTTCGCGCGGCGCGTCTGCCTACCTGGCGCTGGCCGGTGAATTCATCCGGCGCGAGGCCGAGGAGGCGCAACTGCGCGAACAGGAGCGGGCCGCGCACGGCGAACATAGCGCTACACAGACATCACATGCATAGTAAAAGCGGTCGGTACCCGTTTCTTTCGGCACACTTGTGTAAAAGAACTAACAGGGTTTCGACCGCTTTTTTACCACGGGTGAGGCGGTAACGATATGGCAGCAAAGAAACGGGGACTGGGACGCGGCCTGGATGCCTTGCTGGGATCGACGGCAGGTTCGACCGGTGCGGAAACCGTTCCCGCCGCCGCCCCTGCGCTGAAGGCGGTGCCGGATGACGGCAAGGCGGTGACCGACGCGCAGCGGGTTGACGGTGCCCTGTGCAGTTTGCCGGTCGACATCATCCGGCGCGGAAAATACCAGCCGCGCATCGACATGCACAAGGAAACGCTGCAGGACCTGGCGGACTCGATCAGTGCACAGGGTGTGTTGCAGCCGATCGTGGTGCGTGCCGTCGGCGCAGGCAAGTACGAGATCATTGCCGGCGAGCGCCGCTGGCGTGCCGCGCAGCTGGCCGGTCTGCATGAGATACCGTCCATCGTCCGCGAGGTGGAGGACCGTGCCGCCATCGCCATCGCGTTGATCGAGAATATCCAGCGCGAGAACCTCAACCCGCTGGAAGAGGCCAGGGCGCTTGATCGACTGATCCGCGAATTCGAGCTGACCCACGAGCAGGCGGCCGCGGCCGTCGGCCGCTCGCGCGCCGCCGTCAGCAACCTGTTGCGCCTGCTGGAGCTGGAGGACAGCGTCAAGGACATGGTGGAACAGGGTGTGCTGGAGATGGGACACGCACGTGCCCTGCTGGCATTGAGTGGTACCCGCCAGGTCGAGGCGGCCCGTCAGGTGAAGGCCCGCGGACTGAGCGTGCGCGCGACCGAGGGACTGGTCCGGCAGCTGCAGCAACCACGCAAGGCCAGGCCGGCCACGGCGCCGAAGGACCCGGACATCCAGCGGCTCGAGTCGGACCTGGCCGACAGGCTCGGTGCCAGTGTGCTGATCCGTGCCGGGCGTAGCGGCAAGGGCAAGCTGGAGATCAGCTACAACAGCCTCGACGAGCTGGACGGTATCCTGGCGCACATCCGCTAACGGGCAGGCTACCTGGGGGCATTTACGGCAGAAAAATTATTTCTGCCGGATTTTCCAGTAACTTCATTGACCCCTCCTATAGAGCGTCTTTATAATTCCCCGCTGCCGCGTGGGTGGCCGGCGTGTTGCGGATCCTGTTGAAAAACCGATCCCCGCAGGCGGCAGTCTCACGTAACCTATTGAAAAAAGGCTGATATTCGTGTCCCTGGTGCGGAGCTTCCGCAAGCTGGCAGCGTTGCAACTGACGCTGGTGATGGTCACCTCAGTCCTGTTTTATTTGTGGAGCGGCGCCGGTGCGGCGGTCGCGACCCTGTTCGGCGGCGGTATCGCGATGGTCAATGTTGCGCTGCTGCTGTGGCGACGGGAGCGGGCGGAGCGGGGCCGCGCCATGAGCGCCGGCGAAAGCATCCGCCTGCTGTATCGCAGCGCGCTGGAGCGCTTTATCGCCGTGATTGCCCTGTTTGCGCTGGGTATGGGTGCCCTGAAACTCTACGCACCCGCGCTGTTGACAGGTTTTGTCGTGGGCCAGCTGGCCCTGTTATTTACCGAAAACAAAGGAAAATCTGAACGCCATGGCGTCTGATACGCTGACAACTTCGGGATACATCAAGCACCACCTGACCAACCTGACCTATGGCCGGTTTCCGGAAGGCCATGAGCATGCGGGCCACTGGGGATTTGCCCACAGTACGGAAGATGCTGCCTCGATGGGCTTCTGGGCCATCAACGTCGACAGCATGCTGTTCTCGGTTGGTCTGGGTGTGCTGTTCCTGTGGTTGTTCCGCAAGGCGGCCAAAACCGCCACGGCTGACACACCGCCCGGCTGGCAGAACTTTGTCGAGTGGATTGTCGAGTTCATCGATGAAAACGTGCGCGGTTCCTTCAGCGGCAAGAACCCGCTGGTCGCACCGCTGGCGCTGACGTTGTTCGTGTGGATCTTCCTGATGAACGTCATGGACCTGATCCCGGTTGACTGGATTCCCTGGGCGGCGACCCTGATGGGTGTCGGGCACCTCAAGGTCGTGTCATCGACCGATCCGAATGTCACCTTCGGCCTGGCGATTCCGGTGTTCATCCTGGTGCTCTACTACAGCGTGAAAATGAAGGGTCTGGGCGGTTTCCTCGGCGAACTGGCCTTCCACCCCTTCCCCAAGTGGATGGCGCCCGTCAACCTGATACTCGAGGGTGTGACGCTGATCGCACGGCCGCTCTCGCACTCGCTTCGTCTGTTCGGCAACATGTACGCCGGTGAAATGATTTTTATCCTGATCGCCCTGATGTACGGCGGCGGCATCGTCCTCGGTGCCTTCGGCGGCCTGCTGCAGCTGGGCTGGGCCATCTTCCACATCCTGATCATCACCCTGCAGGCGTTTATCTTTATGGTGCTGACGATTGTCTACCTCGACATGGCCTGTGCGAAGGACCACTGATTAACTTGTTTTGAACAGTACTTAACTCGGGAGAGAAAAATGGAAAACGCTTTGTTCTATATCGCCGGCGGCCTGATGATGGGTCTCGGTGCGCTGGGTGCAGCGGTCGGCATCGGTATTCTCGGCGGCCGTTTCCTGGAAGGCGCCGCGCGTCAGCCGGAGCTGATTCCGATGCTGCGTACGCAGTTCTTCATCGTCATGGGTCTGGTCGACGCCGTGCCGATGATCGCCGTCGGTATCGCCATGTACGTCATGTTCGCGGTGGCGGCGTAACCCGGGCGGACACTTAACAACGGTATTTGCGGTACGAGGTGCAAGCATGAATTTCAACGCGACACTGATTGGCCAGAGCATAACGTTTATCGTCTTCGTGTGGTTCTGCATGAAGTTTATCTGGCCACCGGTCATGAATGCGCTGGAAACACGCAAGAACAAGATCGCCGACGGCCTGGCTGCAGCCGAGCGCGGCAAGCATGAGAAGGAGCTGGCCGAGGAGCGCGCCAAGGACATTCTGCGCGAGGCCAAGGAGCAGGCCGGAGAAATCATCGGCCGCGCCGACAAGCGTGCCGCGGAGATTGTTGACGATGCCAAAGGCGATGCGCGTGTCGAGGGCGATCGCCTGAAGACGGCCGCACAGGCCGAGATCGAGCAGGAGCTCAACCGCGTACGCGAGGAGCTGCGTGGCCAGGTGGTCTCGATTGCGCTGGCCGGTGCCGGCAAGGTGCTGGAACGCGAAATCGATGAGGCCGCGCACGGCGAACTGCTCAACAAGCTGGCGGCGGATATCTAGCCTTGATGTTGTACCAGCTGACAATCAGGACTTAAATATTTAAACGAGATGAATGTATATTTTTCACAATCAAATGAAGGAGGCATCATGACACTGGCTGTCCTGATGCAGCGTCAAGGCTAATGGCCGAGGCCCTGACCATTGCGCGCCCCTATGCGCAGGCCGCCTTCAATTTTGCCAGCGAGCAGGGCAAGCTGCAGGACTGGTCGGACAAGCTGGGCCTGCTGGCCGCTGTGGCCGACGATGCCGACATGCGCGAGCTGGTGGAAAGCCCGCGCCTGACGGAAACACAGCTGGCCAACCTGTTTATCAACATTGGTGGCGATCGACTGGATGACAAGGCAGCCAATTTTATCCGTGTGCTGGCGGCCAATCGTCGCCTGGGGCTGCTGCCCGAGATCGCGGCCCTGTTTGAGATGCAGCGTAGCGAGGCGGAAGGTTCGGTGCAGGCCGAGCTGGTGTCGGCATTTCCCGCCACCGAGGCACAGCAGGCCGAGGTCATTGCCAGCCTGAGCCGGCGCCTCGGACGCGATGTCACCCTGGCCTGTACAACCGATGCCTCACTGCTGGGCGGCGCCATTGTGCGTGCCGGCGACCTGGTCATCGACGGTTCCGTGCGCGGCAAGCTGGAGCGCCTGGGCACGGCCCTGCATAACTGATTCGACAGTTTTTTCAAGGTAAACAACTATGCAACTAAATCCGACCGAAATCAGCGAGCTGATCAAGAGCCGCATCGAACAGTTCGAGGCCGTGGCCGAGGCGCGTACCGAGGGTACCGTGGTCAGCCTGAGCGACGGCATCGCGCGTATACACGGCCTGGCCGACGCCATGCAGGGCGAGATGCTGGAATTTCCCGGCAACATCTTCGGCATGGCACTCAACCTGGAACGTGATTCCGTTGGCGCCGTTATTCTCGGTGACTACAAGAGCATCACCGAGGGCGACAGCGTCAAGTGTACCGGGCGTATCCTCGAGGTGCCGGTGGGTGAAGGCCTGCTTGGCCGCGTGGTTGATTCACTGGGTAATCCGGTCGACGGCAAGGGACCGATCGAAAGCAGCATGAGCTCGCCGATCGAAAAGATCGCACCGGGCGTGATCGCGCGCCAGTCCGTCGATCAGCCGGTGCAGACCGGCCTGAAATCGATCGACTCCATGGTGCCGATCGGCCGCGGTCAGCGCGAGCTGATTATCGGCGACCGCCAGACCGGCAAGAGCGCGGTTGCTATCGATACCATCATCAACCAGAAGGGTACCGGCATTAAGTGTATCTACGTGGCGGTCGGTCAGAAGAATTCTTCCATCGCTACCGTGGTGCGCAAGCTGGAAGAACACGGCGCCATGGAGCACACCATCGTGGTGGCGGCGGCAGCGGCCGATTCGGCGGCCATGCAGTATATCGCCCCGTATGCCGGCTGCTCGATGGGCGAGTACTTCCGCGATCGCGGCGAGGACGCGCTGATCATCTATGACGATCTGACCAAGCAGGCCTGGGCCTATCGCCAGGTTTCGCTGCTGCTGCGTCGTCCGCCGGGTCGTGAGGCCTACCCGGGTGACGTGTTTTACCTGCATTCACGCCTGCTCGAACGGGCTGCGCGCATCAACGCCCACGACGTCGAGGAGCGCACCAATGGCGAAGTGAAGGGCAAGACCGGCTCACTGACCGCACTGCCGATCATCGAGACGCAGGCGGGCGACGTATCTGCCTTCGTGCCGACCAACGTGATCTCCATTACCGACGGCCAGATCTTCCTGGAGTCCGACCTGTTCAATGCCGGTATCCGTCCGGCCATCAACGCCGGCCTGTCCGTGTCGCGCGTGGGTGGTGCCGCCCAGACCAAGATCATCAAGAAGCTGGGTGGCGGCGTGCGTCTGGCACTGGCGCAGTATCGTGAACTGGCGGCCTTCTCGCAATTTGCATCAGACCTCGACGAGGCCACCCGCAAGCAACTGGAGCGCGGCCAGCGCGTCACCGAGTTGATGAAACAGAAACAGTACTCACCACTGTCGGTAGCCGAAATGGCTGTATCGCTGTTTGCCGCTGACCAGGGTTACCTGGATGACGTCGAGCTCAACAAGGTCGTGGATTTCGAGCATGCGCTACACGCTTTTATGCGCGCCAGTCATGGCGAGCTGCAGGACAAGATAAACACAACCGCAGATTACAACGACGAGATCGAGGCAGGCCTGAGAAGTGTGGTAGAGGAATTCAAGGCCAACGCTACCTGGTAGGCGGGACACACGGGATAACGACATGGCAGGCGCAAAGGAAATACGCACCAAGATTGCGAGCATCAAGAGTACGCAGAAGATCACCAAGGCGATGGAGATGGTGGCGGCGAGCAAGATGCGCCGGGCGCAGGACCGTATGCTGGCGACGCGTCCGTATGCGGCGAAGATCGGCAACGTCATTGCACACCTCGCCCACGCGCATCCGGAATACCATCATCCCTACCTGGTGGAGCGCGAGGCGAAGCGTGTCGGTCTGATCGTCATTTCCACCGACCGCGGTCTGTGCGGCGGTCTGAACATCAACCTGTTCAAGAAAATCATTACCAGCATGAAAGAGTGGGACGCGGCCGGCCTGAAAATCGACCTGACACTCATCGGCAGCAAGAGCAATGCCTTCTTCAAGCGCATGGGTGGCAACATCCGCGCAACGGCATCGCACCTGGGTGATGCGCCGTCCATGGTCGAGCTGATCGGTACCGTCAAGGTCATGCTCGACGCCTACGAGGCCGGCGAGATCGACCGGCTGTATCTGTCGCACAATCAGTTCGTAAACACCATGACGCAGAGCCCCGTAATAAAACAGCTGATTCCGATCAGCGGCGAGGCCGATGCCGAGGCACTGAAGACGCACTGGGACTATATCTACGAGCCCGATTCCGTACCCGTCATGGATGCCCTGATGATTCGCTATATTGAATCGCTGGTCTACCAGAGCGTGGTCGAGAACGTTGCCTGTGAAATGGCCGCGCGCATGATTGCAATGAAGTCCGCTACCGACAACGCCGGCGATCTGATCAACGAATTGCAGCTGATCTACAACAAGGCTCGCCAGGCGGCCATTACACAGGAAATTTCGGAAATCGTCAGCGGTGCCGCGGCGGTTTAGATTAATTGCAGGAGCGGACGCTGTCCGCGAACAAACATGGCTGGTTTCTTCGCGGACAGCGTCCGCTCCTACAGCGAAAAGAATTACGTTTATGAGGACTAAATCATGAGTGCTGGCAACATTGTGGAAATTATCGGTGCTGTCGTCGACGTGGAATTTCCGCGCGACAGCGTGCCGAAGATCTATGACGCCCTGAAGGTCGGCGATGCCAACCTGACTCTGGAAGTTCAGCAGCAGCTGGGTGACGGCGTGGTGCGCACCATTGCCATGGGATCCACCGACGGTGTAAGGCGCGGCCTCGAGGTGCTCAATACCGGC
>CAMYKJ010000029.1 GCA_947258945.1 uncultured Ectothiorhodospiraceae bacterium | reverse complement strand
AAGTCGTGTAAATCAGGGGGTTATTACCGTTTTATGCGGTAAATCCTGAGGTTGTGGCACACCGATGGTGCAATCATCGCCCGCACAGCCCGGACCCGCCTGCACGGGTTCCTGCCCTGCAGGCATGGTACCCGGCCGGTTGTGTGTGGCTGCCCGCATCTGCGGAATTATTCGAGGGCCTCCAGCCACTGCACTACTGCGTCGAGCAGCGGACCGTCGGCCCCCCGGAACATGTGATCGGCGCCTGCCACCTCGACCTGGCTGTAGCTGCGATTGCCGGCACGCTGCGCCGCAGCTGACCGCGCTGCCACGCTGCCGGTCACCGCCTCGAGGTCATGCTCGCCATACAGGTCCAGGGTCGGGATTGTGATCGCGGCCAGGTCATCCAGCGTGCTGGCATGGACACCGTGCTGCCCGGCTGTCATACCGATGGCCACAAAACCCTGCAACGCGGTCGTGCGGGTCTGCGCGATCCACGCTGCCGCCATCTTGCTGCCGAGGCTGTGGCCGATGACCACAACGCGATCATGACCCTGTTCGGCCAGAAAACGCATACCGGCATCAATACGCGGCAATGCCTCGGGAAAGACCGGGAAATAGTCTTCGGTGCTTGCCTGTGCAGCCAGCACCGGCAGTTGCAGGGACAGGGTTGCCCAGCCATGCTGCGGCAGACGCTCGCGCAGCGGGTTGACGACCTCAGGCCAGTCCGGGTGCACGCCGCTGCCGTGCATGAGCAGCACGGCGCCGTGACGCGCCTCCCCTTCGGCTGCGGTGTAGATGGCGAGAAACCTGTGGTCGCCGGACTGCAGCCATTCAGGCTCGCCGACCAGGATGGCATCCTCGATTTCATTCGCCCAGCGCGCCTCGCGCTGCAGATCTGCGGCCAGCACAGGAAAGGCAAGCAACAACAGCCACCACTTGTTCACAGTTATGTCCTCCCGGGTCAGGCGGGGTCAAACCCCTGCATACCCGACTATAACCTGTAACCTGCAGTACAAAACACCGCCTGACTGCCGGATTTACCTGCCGTTTTCACCGGTTTTACCGGTCCCGTTCGTGGCGGGGCGGGGCCGGGCCGGCCGGATGGCCGGGATACAAGCGGGCTTTGTCGTCGGCACACAATCCTGATAATGTAATCATCAACCTCTCACGGGGGCAACGCAGAGGATTACAAAATGATCACCTACGACGAACTGCATACCGAAAACCACAACATCACGGAACTCTCCAACGTCCTGTTATATCTCTTCAAGGAACGCTCCATGTGCGATACCGAAACATGTTGCGAGCTGTTCCAGCGTTACATGGACAAGGTCAAGCACCACGTCGAGCTGGTCGACAAGAATCTCTACAGCAGCCTGCTGACCCACGATGACCACGAGATCCAGAAGATGGCCCGTAATTTCATGTCGGGGTCACAGGAAATCAGGAAAATCATGACCGCCTATACGAAACAGTGGTGCCCGCGGAAAAATACTGACTCGCTGGCCATCCACGACCATGAGCGCTTCCTGAAGGAAACGGAGGAGATGTTCGGGCTGGTGCTGGATCGCATCCAGAACGAGACCGAAAAGCTCTACCCGCTGGTGCGGGAGCTGGCCGGGGACATGAAGAAGGTGGGCTGACAGTACAGGCAGGCTGATGTTGCAGCCATTGCCGGACAAGCTGTCAATGCGCCGGCTAACTTTTCTCCAGTAACGCCATGCAAGACGCTTCGTCGAGAATTTCAATTCCCAGCTCGACTGCCCTGTCGTATTTCGAACCCGGGTTGTCGCCGGCCACGACATAGTCGGTGTTCTTCGACACACTGCCGGTAACCTTCGCACCCAGCGCCTGCAGCCGCGCCTTCAGTTCGTTGCGCGGCACGGACAGTGTACCGGTCAGCACGAAGGTCTTGCCGGCCAGCTTTGACCCGGCCGGCCGGCCGGTCCGTGGCCAGCGAATGCCCGAGCCGAGCAGCTTGTCGATCACGCCGCGATTATGGGCTTCGGCGAAGAAGTCCACAATGTACTGCGCCACCACCGGACCGATGTCGTGTATCGCCTGCAGCGACTCCACGTCGGCTGCCATCAGTGGCGCCAGGTCGCCGAACTCGCGCGCCAGGATCTGTGCCGTGGACTCGCCCACTTCCCGCATGCCCAGCGCATGGATAAAGCGCTCCAGGGTGGTCTGCCGGCTGGCCTCGATTGCCGCGACGAGATTGGCGGCGGATTTCTCCGCCATGCGCTCCAGCCCGGCCACCGCATCCACCGACAGGGTGTAGAGATCGCCTACATCGTTCACCAGCTCCCGGTCGACCAGTTGCTCGACCAGCTTGTCTCCGAGCCCCTCGATGTCCATGGCCCGGCGCGAGGCGAAGTGCTTGATGGCCTGCTTGCGCTGCGCGGCACAGAACAGGCCGCCGGAGCAGCGCACCACGGCCTCGTCCGCGGCCTTGTGTACGTGTGAACCGCACACCGGGCACACGGGATGTGTGGCCAGGATGTTGTAGGCAGGCCCGCGGCGCCTGCCCCGCTTCGGCACCACGCGCACCACTTCCGGAATGACATCACCGGCACGCCGCACGATCACGGTGTCCCCCACGCGCACATCCTTGCGATCGATCTCGTCCTGGTTGTGCAGGGTTGCATTTGTCACCGTCACGCCGCCGACGAACACAGGCTCCAGCCGCGCGACCGGCGTCAGCGCCCCGGTGCGCCCGACCTGTACATCGATACCCAGCACCCTGGTCTCGCATTCCTGCGCCGGGAACTTGCGTGCGATAGCCCAGCGCGGTGCGCGTGCAACATGGCCGAGCTCGTCCTGCAGGTCGAGACGGTCGACCTTGAACACCACGCCGTCGATTTCGAACGGGAGATCGCCGCGGATCTTTTCATAGTGCCGGTAGTAGGCGCGACATCCACTGTAACCATGCACCACGCGAATATCGTCATAGACACGCAGCCGCCATCCGGCCAGTTGCGCCATGACCCCCGAATGCGTCCCGGGCAGCTTGCCGCCCGTGACCTTGCCCACGCCGTAACAGTACATCTCCAGCGGGCGCCGGGCGGTTATCGCCGGGTCCAGCTGCCGCAGGCTGCCGGCCGCGGCATTGCGCGGATTGACGAACAGTTTCTGGCCCTGCGCCCCGGCCTGCCGGTTGAGTTCGTGGAAACCGGCGTGCGACAGGTACACCTCGCCGCGCACCTCGAGGCTATCCGGCACCCCGCTGCCCTCCAGCTTCAGCGGCACGGAGGCAATGGTGCGTACGTTTTGCGTGACGTCCTCGCCGGTGCTGCCGTCACCGCGCGTGGCTGCGCGTACCAGCACACCCGACTCGTACAGGAGACTGACGGCGAGACCATCCAGCTTCGGCTCGGCCGCGTAGTCGACCTGCGCCCTGCCGAGCGCTGCCTGCACCCGACGGTCGAAGTCAGCCAGTTCATCATCGGAGAAGGCGTTGTCCAGCGACAGCATGCGCAGCGCGTGCCGCACTTCGCCGAATGCCTTCACGGGTTCCGCGCCGACACGCTGTGTAGGCGAGTCCGGCGTGGTCAGCGGGGGATAGGTTTCCTCGAGGTCCTGCAGTTCGCGCAGCAGGTCATCGTACTCCGCATCCGAAATCAGCGGCTCATCGAGGACGTAGTAACGGTAATTGTGTTCGTGCAGCTGCGCATGCAGTTCGCGGGCACGGTTGCGCGCCGCCGCCGGCACCTTCATGATGCCGTTTGCGCCACCCGCTGCCGTAACTGGTAATTGATGATTTCCTCGCGCATGTGCCTGATGGTCTGCTGTGTCAGGGCGCTGCGTCTCGTATCACAGACATGTCCATCGAGGGTGTCGGCCAGAATGCGCGCCGACTCGATCATCGCGTCGAAGGCACGGCCGGCATCCACGGCACAGGGCACCTGCATGAACAGTACAAGCCCCTCGGTGGTGAAATCGTCCATCGCCGACAGATCGAACGTGCCGGGCTCGCGGATGTTGGCGACGGAAAACAGCACCTTCTCGCGGCCGTCGACCAGCTCGGTGCGGTGGAAGATCTGCATGTCGCCAAACTCGAGCTTTGCCACCGCCAGGGCACCCAGCAGCACCGGGCCGCGGAACGGCACGCTGGTCGGGGCGGTCACGAACACGGAAAAGACCTTGTCGACTGCAGCCGTTTGCGGGGTGTTGCGTCGAATGTCGGTAACGGCCTCATTCGGCCGCGCATCCTTGTCCCCGGCGATCAGCTGGTCCATCGAGTCCAGCTCGTCGATCGTGAATCCGTCGATGGCGTCAGCGCCGGGGTCCGGCCCGATTTTACGACGGAGCCGGGCCGCCACGCTACGGCGTTTGCGCGGTTTCGGTTCGCGTGACTGCAGGCGGCCTGCAATGTAGATGCCGGCGACCAGCAGCACACCGACCAGTAACAGTATCCAGCGCATGTTTTCCATTCAGCACCCTACCCCGGCGGAATAACCTGATCGATCCCCTGGATGACTGCCTGTGGCGATACGGACAGATTAGCAGGGAGACCGGTCTCTCAAACCGCCACCAATTGCACGGCCTCATCGACGTCGACGGCGACCAGGCGCGACACACCCGGTTCGTGCATGGTTACACCGGTCAACTGGTTGGCCATTTCCATGGTAATCTTGTTGTGCGTGATGAAGATAAACTGCACCTGTTCGGACATCTTGCGCACCATGTCGCAGTAGCGGCTGACATTGGCATCATCCAGCGGCGCATCCACCTCGTCGAGCATGCAGAATGGCGACGGGTTCAGCCTGAATATGGCGAACACCAGCGCAATGGCCGTCAGGGCCTTTTCACCACCGGAGAGCAGGTGAATGGTGCTGTTGCGCTTGCCGGGCGGCCGGGCCATCACCGTCACGCCGGTATCCAGCAGGTCGTCGCCGGTCAATTCCAGATAGGCAGTGCCACCACCGAACAGGACGGGGAAGTTTTCCTGTATCCCCTGATTGACGCTGTCGAAGGTCTCCTTGAAGCGCGCGCGCGTCTCCCGGTCGATCTTTGCAATTGCATTTTCCAGTGTCTGTAAAGCCTCGGTCAGATCGGCGTGCTGCGCATCGAGGTAAACCTTGCGCTTGGACTCTTCCTCGTACTCGTCGATTGCAGCCAGGTTGATCGGCCCGAGACGCTGGATACGCCGTTCCAGCTTCTCTGCGCGCTCCGCCCAGACATCGACAGTGGCCTCGTTATCGAGATTGTCCAGCAGCGGTTTGTATTCGAAGCCGGATTCCGTGATCTGTTCCAGCAGGGTTTCGCTGCGCACCCGGATTTCCTGCCAGGCCATGCGGTCCCGTGTGATCTGCTCGCGCTGTTCGTCGACCTCGCGCTCCTTGCGCACACGTGACTGGTCCAGTTCGCGGATATCGTGTTCGAGGTTCTCCACCTGGCGGCGTGCCTTGGCGAGTTCACCTTCCACCTCCAGTCGACCGGACAACAAACCTTCCAGTTCTTCTTCCAGCTGCACGATCGGCGTATCACCCTGCGCGAGTACATTGTTCAGTTCCTCGCGCCGGCCCAGCAATTGCCGGCTCTGTTCATGCATGCGCGAAAGCGCCTGCTCGGTCGCCGCGCGTGCGGTGCGCATGGACTCGGCGCGAATGGCCAGTTCATGCATTAGCTGCTGGTCGCCGCGTGCACGCTCGCGCGCCGCGTCCAGCACACCACCGAGCTCCTGCTGCTGGCGGGTACGCGAGTCACGTTCCACCTTCAACTGCTCGCTGGCGGCCAGCGCCGTCTCGAGCCGGGCCAGCGCATCCGCCTGCTCCTGCGCCTCCTTTTCCTTCTCCGCACGCAACGCCTCGGTCTCGACCATGACGTGTTCACTGCGACTGCGCTGCTGGTCAAGACGGGACCTGGCAGCGGCAAGCTCGGCGCCCAGTTCACTGACGGTGCGGTGCGTCGAGTTGTATTCCTGCTGCAACTGGTCACGTTCCGCTTCGGCTGCACGCAAACCCTCGCGCGACGCCGCGACCGCCTGGTCGAGTTCCTCGATGTTCGCCGCCTGTTCCTGCACCGTCTCCATGAGCCGGTTGATATCACGTTCGCGCTCCAGCACACCGGCGCGTGTATCGGTGTCCCGTGCGACCCGCAGCCAGCTGCGGCCGACCCAGATACCTTCCCGGGTAATCACGGATTCATGTGCGCCGAGACTGGCGCGCAACGACAGGGCCTCGGCCAGCGATCCGGCGGCATAGATCCCGTCCAGCAGCCCGGCCACGGACCACGGTGCGCTGACCTTGTCCGCCAGCGGCACACCGGCATGTCCACCCGCCCCGGCGGCTTGCGCTGCACTCAGGTCGAACAGCGAGATATCGCCCTCCGACAGGCTGCCGAGCACCCGCTCGGCATCGTCCAGACCGTCGACACAGACGGCCTCGAGGTAATTGCCGAGCGCGGTCTCGACGGCATGCTCCCAGCCCGGCTCTGCCTGGATTTCCTGCGCCAGGCGCGGGGCGGCCTGCAGACCGTGGGTCTTCAGCCAGCCACTGATCTGTTCGGAGCGCTGCCCGAGTGCCGCCCGCTGCAACGTCTCCAGCGAGGCCAGCTGTCCACGCACATCGTGGTGTTCGCTCTGCAGGTCGGCAAGCGCGCGTTCCTGGTCCTCCAGGCTGATGCGCAGGTCGCCGATACGGCGGATCGCGGTGTCCAGCCTGACCTGCACCCCGGCCACCAGCGTTTCGCGTCCCTGCAGGTCATTGACCAGCTGTTCGATATCCGCCGTCAGCGCCTGGCCGCCGAGTTGCTGCTGTTCCTCGCCCATGCGGCCGAGGCGTTCGTCCAGCTGCTGCATGTGGCGTTCCAGATGATCGAGCCGTGCACGCTCGACCTGTGCGGTCTGGCTGCGGTCGGCGACGCGCAGGTTGAAGGCATCCCACTCCGCTTGCCAGGCCTGCATAGCCTGTTCAGCTTCGGCCAGCGCGCTGTTGGACGATTCCAGCCGGGCCTGTGCCGCTTCGTATTCGGGGCCGATGGTATCGATATTGCCGGCCAGCTCGGCGAGCCGCCCGGTATCCAG